>NZ_JBFSUD010000026.1:0-60962 GCF_041467175.1 Vibrio sp. 10N.247.310.24 | reverse complement strand
CCACAACGGTATGCTAAGAACAAAAATGCCGTTCACTCTTAAGTGAACGGCATTATCCCATCAGGGATCCTTTTTTGTGTATGCCATTTGTCTATCATGCTACATGACGTATTACTAAGCGCATTACTTCGAGCTAAGCACCGAGGCAGGGTTTAACTTGGCTGCTCGTGATGCTGGGTACCATGTCGCCAATAGGCTCAATACAATCGCTGTACCTGAAACCACAACAACATCCGTCATATCGAGTTGTGATGGCAAGAAGTCGACAAAATAGATGTCACCGGACAAGAACTGGTGATCAACTAGCCTTTCAAGCCCTTTGATAAGTGTCGTGAGATTAAGCGCCACTAACACGCCTATTACACTGCCCACCAAACTACCTAACACACCGGAGAATACGCCCTGCCAAACGAAAATGCGTTTCACAAGGCCGTCCGATGCGCCCATGGTTCTTAAAATCGCGATCTCTGATGCTCTGTCTTTTACTGCCATCATTAATGTCGAGACAATATTGAAACAAGCAACACCAATAACCAGTACCATCACCAGATACATAATGGTGCGAACCAACTGAATATCTCGATACAAGAAGCCAAACTTCTGTTGCCAGCTTCGTAGATACACATACACATCAAGCTGGTTACCCACCTCACGCACAATAGAGTTCGCGTTCAGAACATCGGTCACTTTTAAAGAAACCCCTGTCACTGCCTCGCCTAGGTTTGCGTAAGTTTGCGCATCGCCGATCGGGATCAAAGCTAAGCTGTGGTCAATTTGGCCATTAAGCGTCAGCAAGCCAACCACTTTGACTCGAACACGTTTAGGTGCTTGAACCTTAACCGACCCATTCACCGTCGGGATCATCAGAGTCAGGTAATCACCGACTTTCGCGCCAAGTACATTGGCCACACCAGAGCCCAAAATGATTTGTTGTTGCCCTGCCTTAAAATCGCTCCAAGCTTGCTTATCGATAAAACTCGATAGGCTCGATACTTGTTGCTCAAGTTGTGGGTCAACGCCGCGAACTTCAATTGCTTTCAACTCTTTGCCTTTTTCGGCAAGCGCGGTAATTTTCACATAAGGCGCAGCAGCAACGACTTTATCGTGCTTTACCGACTCCTCAATCACATGCTCCCAGCGAGTTACTGGTTTATTGACGCCCTCAAACTCACCGTGAGGAATGACAGAAAGTACTCGTGATTGAAGCTCTCGCTCAAAACCATTCATTGCAGACAAACCGATAATGATTACCGCGACACCAACAGCAATACCAATTGTCGAAGACAAGGAGATGAACGACACCATTTTGTCTCGTTGTTTCGCCCGGCTAAATCGGCCGCCTATCAATAGAGATAAAGAAGAAAACACTTAGCTCTCCTCTTTTTCTACGTTGACCAGTAAACCATCTTGCATGTGAAGTTGGCGATCCATCTTACCGGCAAGTTCACCATCGTGAGTCACAACCAAAAAGGCAGTATCGTACTCACGGTTCAGTTCGCGCATTAAGTCGTAAATAGAAAGTGCTGTGTTGTGGTCTAGGTTACCAGTCGGCTCATCCGCCAACACTAGCGCAGGCTTGTTCACCAATGCACGAGCAATTGCCACTCGTTGCCTCTCACCACCTGAAAGTTCTGAAGGTCGGTGGTCAACACGATGACTTAGCCCCACTTTATCAAGTAACAACTGTGCTTCTTGTTTAGCTTTCGCTGGCTTCTCTCCACCTATCAACAACGGCATTGCTACGTTCTCTAACGCTGAGAAATCAGAAAGAAGATGATGGAATTGATACACAAAGCCAAGATGCTGGTTGCGAAGCTTGGCCTGCTTATTCGAACTCAAAGACGCTAAGTCTTGTCCGAGAAAGCTTACGCTGCCATCAGACGCATCATCCAATGCCCCTAAAATATGCAATAACGTACTTTTACCGGAACCAGAGGTACCAATGATAGCGACTAGCTCACCCTTTTCGATTTCAAAGCTGACGCCCTTGAGAACCTCAGTATCTAACGAGCCTTCACGGTACGTTTTACGGATATCATTACATTGAAGGAAATTACTCATAACGAAGGGCCTCAGCAGGTTTTACAGACGATGCACGATAAGAAGGGAATACAGTGGCAATCAAGCTAAGTGCAATAGCCAGAACCACAACAACCGCAATTTGGATTGGATTAATCAATATTGGCAACTGTCCACCAAATGAAAACAGAGCAACACCCATCGCCTCTAAAATAGTATTGAGGTTCGAAGCTAAAATCACGCCCAGGATGCCACCAGATAATGCGCCGATCACACCACTACTTGCACCTTGAACCATAAAGACCCCCATGACTTGACCATCACGCATACCTTGGGTTTTTAAGATGGCGACTTCGGACTGTTTCTCCATCACCACCATAATAAGCGCAGAAATAATGTTAAACGCAGCAACACCAATGATCAGCCCAAGCATCAAACCCATCATGTTTTTTTCCATTCGAACGGCTTGGAATAGCTCGCCACGTTGGTCTCGCCAATCGCTCCACACCCAACCTTCCGGTAGCGGTTGGTTTGCTAGTTCTGCCACTTCAAATGGGTCATCAAAAAACAGTCGCCAGCCTGAAATGGTGTCTGATTTATAGCGCATCAAACGCCCAGCATCGTTGATATCTGTCACCATCAATTGAGCATCGATATCCGAACCCGTGTTAAAAATCCCAACTACGGTAAAATTTCGCTGGCTTGGAATACGTCCTAACGGCGTGTATTGGCTGGCACTGGTCACCATTAAGCGAACTTTGTCGCCCATAGACACTTTCAAGTTTCTTGCCAAGGTATGACCAAGGAAAAGCTGATACTGACCAGATTTGAGTGAAGACAGTCTGCCAGCAATTAAATGATTCTGAAGAGGGTCATCTGAATTTGGCTCAATACCGATTAACAAGCCCGCAGATAACTGAGCAGGACTTTGGATCACCGCTTCACTGCGAACAATAGGTTCTACGTGGCCATTGAGCGACATTTGCTCCGCAAAGCTAGGTGCTTGAGCAGAAAGTGACGTTGTGCCTCCTTGCTCGTAAACGACGGCTTGAGGAAGGACACCAAGAATTCGGTCTTTTAACTGCGCTTCGAATCCATTCATTACCGACAAAACAGTAACCAGAGACAGCACACCAATGGTAATTCCGGCTGTCGACATATAAGAAACAAAACGGCTAAAGCGATCACCTGAACGGCCTTTCAAATAACGCAGGCCAACAAACAATGAAATAGGATGAAACATACTTTGAACCATCTAAAGGAGATGCGGGTTAATGTAACGGGTATTGCCGTTACTGTGTAGGGGTTAATTGAAAATATAGAGTGAATTAACTCAATTAGTTAGGCTTGAAAAACAGAACCTTGTCAAATAGCTAACTTTCAAACAACTATTTGAGACTTTCAATTAACTGACCTTGATTACTGCGGCCACATAGCGATAATCAATAGATCACTTCAAGGAACTAACGCATGACAGAACAAGAGTTTTTTACCGTTCACCACAGCCTTACCGCTAATATTGAGCCAATGGACAGTAACTTCGCTTTACCTTCTCAGATTCAGTTCGAATCAGAGATCCCTGCCCCTTTTGTTGTGGCAAGTGAATTTAGCCAATTGGATCTATTAGCCGACAGTGCTCGCAACGAACTGAAAAACAGCGACTTGAAGAATGTCATCAGTTTATTGGATGCACAGAACTCTAAATTAAACCTCTTGTTGAGCTTTATGTTATCGCAACAAGATGATGAACAATTTCGTACCCACACGTATTCATTTGGCGCGAGTCAGTTCTCGTGTTTTTCCAAAACAGATATCGAAGCGGGTCGCTTAGTTAAAGCCAAGCTCTTTATCGAGCACCCTGCCGCCGCTATCTATTGCTACGCGGAGGTCTTCGCTAGCGAACCTAAAGATTCAGGCTTCGAAATCAAATTCAAATATGCTCATCTTCGTGATACTGACCAAGACTTGTTGATCAAGGCTGCGCTCCATCAACAACAAAAGCTCTTACGTCAACGCTCTCTAGAACGAGATAACAAGTAAATAGACATGACAAAACAATCCATTTTCACACTACCTAAGCTCAAAGGTGCCGGTGACAAAAAGCACATCGGTAACCTAGTTGGTTCATCTCTCGCGCTTACTATCGCTAAACTAGCGGAGCAGCATAACAACCATACTTTACTTGCAGTGCCTGATCCTCAGATCGCACTCAAGCTTCAATCTGAAATTGAACAGTTTACGGCACATGAAGTCGCACTATTCCCAGACTGGGAAACACTGCCTTATGACAGCTTTTCTCCGCACCAAGAGATCATTTCAGATCGTATAGCACGCCTTTACGCACTGCCAACGCTAAAAGATGGCATCACGATCGTTCCGATCAGCACGTTATTGCAACGCCAGTCACCGCGCGACTTCTTACTACAACACACGTTAATGGTGAAAACAGGCGATCTCTATTCACTAGAGAAATTACGTCTGCAACTCGAAAAGTCGGGCTATCGCTATGTTGACCAAGTGTTTGGCCCGGGTGAATACGCTAGCCGTGGTTCTATTCTCGACCTGTTCCCAATGGGCAGCAAAGACCCGTATCGTATCGACTTCTTCGATGACGAGATCGACACGATCCGTACTTTCGATCCTGAAAACCAGCGCTCTATCGAAGACATCTCTGAGATTCGACTGCTGCCTGCTCACGAATTCCCAACCTCGGAAACAGCGATTGAAGATTTCCGTATTCGTTGGCGCCAACAGTTTGATGCGCGCCGTGAACCAGAATCGGTTTATATGCAGGTTTCTAAAGGCACGTGGCCTGCTGGTATTGAGTATTGGCAACCGCTGTTCTTCGAGCACACCGAAACCTTGTTCGATTATGTTGCCGATGAAGCGCAACTCCTGATTCTAGGTGATGTCGAGACTGCAGTAGATTCGTTCCTAACCGACGTTTCTCACCGATACGAGCAACGTGGCGTTGATCCACTGCGACCACTGCTGACACCTGAGCAACTTTGGTTGAAGAAAGACGAGCTGTTCGCACACTTCAAACAGAAGCCACAGGTCAACCTAAGCTTAGACACGATTGAAGAAAAAGCTGGGCGTACAAACCTTCCGGTTACGCCTCTGCCTGATCTCAGCGTTCAACATCAGAATAAAGAACCGTTGTCTAACTTAAGAAAGTTCACTGAAGCCTTCGATGGCAAGGTTGTTTTTTCGGTTGAGTCTGAAGGCCGCCGTGAAGCTCTAAGTGAATTGCTTCGAGGCATCAAAGTTCGTCCAAGCGAAGTTGAAAACCTCGACGCGGCAATTAAAGGTAAAGATAAGTTCACCCTGATCCTAGGTTCTGCTGAGCATGGCTTTATCCACGAAGAGCAAAACATCGCCCTTATCTGTGAAAGTGATCTATTGGGTGATCGCGTTGTTCAGCGTCGAAAAAAAGATAAGAAAAGCGTAAACAGCGACACCGTAATCCGTCACTTAGCGGAACTTAAACCGGGCCAACCGGTTGTTCACATTGACCACGGTATTGGTCGCTACATAGGCCTGCAGACCCTAGAAGCGGGTGGTATGAAAACCGAATACGTAACACTTGAGTATCAAAACGATGCCAAGCTCTACGTACCAGTTGCATCTCTGAACTTAATTGGTCGCTACTCTGGTGGTGCTGAAGATTTTGCACCGCTACATAAACTTGGCGGTGAAGCATGGCAGAAAGCTCGTAAGCGCGCCGCAGAGAAAGTCCGTGACGTCGCAGCCGAACTGCTCGATGTTTACGCCAAGCGTGAGCTTAAGCCGGGTTACAAATTTGTGCTCGATCGTGGTCAGTACGCAACCTTCAAATCTGGCTTCCCGTTTGAAGAAACCGATGACCAAGCGATGGCAATTAATGCGGTAATGTCTGATATGTGCCAAGCAAAAGCCATGGACCGCTTGGTGTGTGGTGATGTTGGTTTTGGTAAAACAGAAGTCGCAATGCGTGCCGCGTTCGTGTGTACCGATAACAGCAAACAAGTGGCCGTGTTAGTACCGACAACGTTACTTGCTCAGCAACACTTTGAAAACTTCCGCGACCGTTTCGCCAACTTGCCGATTCGTGTTGAGGTTCTGTCTCGATTCAAATCAGCCAAAGAACAGAAATCGATCATGCAAGATGTCGCCGACGGTAAGGTCGACATCTTAGTGGGTACTCACAAGTTACTTTCAAGTGACCTTCAGTTTAAAGACCTTGGCCTGTTGGTTGTCGATGAAGAGCACCGCTTTGGTGTGCGTCAGAAAGAAAAAGTGAAAGCAATGCGTGCGGATGTCGATATCCTAACGCTCACCGCGACGCCAATTCCACGTACATTGAACATGGCAATGAGCGGCATGCGTGACTTGTCAATCATCGCAACACCACCAGCACGACGCTTAGCAATAAAGACCTTTGTCCGTGAGAGTGATGACGCGATCGTCAGAGAAGCGGTACTTCGTGAAATCATGCGTGGTGGTCAAGTTTACTTCTTACACAACCAAGTAGACACGATTGAAAAGACGGCTGAGTCACTACAGAAACTGATTCCAGAAGCGCGTGTCACCGTGGCTCATGGCCAGATGCGAGAGCGCGAACTAGAACGCATCATGAATGATTTCTACCACCAGCGTTTTAACTTGCTAGTGTGTACAACCATCATCGAAACCGGTATCGACGTACCAACAGCCAATACCATCTTAATGGACAGAGCCGATAACCTTGGTTTAGCACAGTTGCACCAACTGCGTGGGCGTGTGGGTCGATCTCACCACCAAGCCTATGCCTATCTGCTAACACCTCCCCCGAAAGCAATGACCAAAGATGCGGTTAAGCGATTAGATGCCATAGCTTCACTTGAAGACTTAGGTGCAGGCTTTACACTAGCAACCCATGACTTAGAGATTCGTGGCGCGGGTGAGCTGTTAGGTGATGAACAGAGTGGTCAAATTCAATCGGTTGGTTTCACCTTGTACATGGAGATGCTTGAACAAGCAGTTGAAGCATTGAAAGAAGGGCGAGAGCCATCGCTTGATGACCTACTGCGTGAACAAACTGAAATTGAGATGCGCCTGCCTGCGCTATTGCCTGATGACTACATCCCAGACATCAATACACGTTTGTCTACTTATAAGCGTATTGCGAGTGTGAGTGACACCGACGAATTGGCAGAGTTGAAAGTCGAGCTGATTGATCGCTTCGGCCTTCTGCCGGATGCTACCAAGAACTTGTTGTCAGTTTCAGAGCTAAAATTAGCCGCGGCGTCTATCAAAGCGAAGAAAATTGAGGCTCATGATAAAGGTGGATTCTTAGAATTCTACCCGGATGCTGACATAAACCCGACCTACCTTGTTAAACTGTTGCAATCTCAACCGCAAAAGTTTTCAATGGAAGGACCAACAAAGTTCAAGTTTACGATACCATTGGTCGACAGACGGAAACGAATTCAATTTGTTAGTGATTTATTGGGCGAATTCAGACAGAACTTGCTGCCTTCGGCATAAGACCCAATCCACTTGCACATATAAATTATCCAGCCGGTAGTTCGGCTGGAAGACGGAGTAAAAATGAAAAGACTGATCCCACTGCTACTATTGTTCGTCTCACTGCCAAGTTTGGCGCAGAGACAATTTGATATAGAAGTGATCATTTTTAAGCGTGCTGTTGATGCAGAAAAAGTGAATGAATCTTGGCCAAACACACAGCCTCAGATTTCACTTGAGCGCGTAGGTTCATTTCAAGATACCCAATACCGAGCGAAGAAAGGCGTGCAGATGCTGCCTTACTCGGAATACAAGTTAACACCTCAGAAAGATAAGCTACGCAAACACGCAGGCTTTGAAGTTCTGATGCATACCGCTTGGCGTCAAGGCGACCAAGGCAAAAGCTCGGCACCGGTTTTCCATATTCAAGCCGGTAAAGACTTCTCTAAACAGTTTAATGCCGACAGTTCTGAGAAAGGTGCAGTAACTGCATCAAATCCGAATGGTTTTCAAGAAGAGACTATCGACAAGCCGCTTTACGAGTTAGACGGCAAGCTGCAAATCTACGTTCAGCACTATCTATATGCTGAAACGACATTGGATTTAAAAGCGCCGAGCGTTCGTGAAGTGACTCTACAAGAGCAAAAAATCGAGCTAGATTCACCTGTAAGTGGTGCAGAAAGTAACGTGCAAGTGGGTAATCTAACGGAGATTTCTCCGACGGTTGAAGTCCAAGAGTTTCTTAAGAGCTACCGCATGGACCAAAAACGTCGTATGCGCAGTACAGAAACTCACTACCTTGACCACCCACTTCTTGGAATGGTTATTCAAGTTCGACGCGTGGCGCAGTAAGTTACTTGCCGATTCGGCTATAATTATATAAATAATTCAATCCGCCCTCCTAGTGAGGGCGTTTTATTAAGTGCTATCTATCTTTATTCTGCACTGAATCCTTTGTTCAGTACTTACATGTAATTCGGTATTTCTTATGAGCCCTGACTTTCAGATAAATACTCAACACCTCAACCTAAAAATCATTGAAGCCTCAGACGCTCAAGAGTTTTCGCAACTGGTTAAATCCTCCCCGAGTTTATTGCCATGGCTCGACTGGTGCCACGACGAGTTTTCGACCGTCGAGGCCGAGAGATTCATTCTTGCGACTCGCTTAAACTGGGTTAAAGCCGATGCGTTTGGCTTTGGTATCTTCGAACGAAAAAGCGAAAAGTTAGTCGGCATGGTGGCCATAAATGAGCTTTACCACACCTTTAATATGGCAAGTTTAGGTTATTGGGTGGGTGATCAATTTCAGAGAAAAGGGATAGCGAAAGAAGCAATGCTTGCCCTATTTGAATTTTGCTTCGCAATGCTCAAGTTGACGCGTTTGGAGATTCTCTGCGATACAGAGAACCTACCCAGCCAAAAGCTGATCGAGAAATGTGGCGCTGAACGTGAAGCCATTGCAAAGAATCGCTTTATCTTTAACGGTAAACCGAAAGATGGCGTGGTTTATTCTGTGTTACCTCCATTATCTTAATTGCTTAATAGAGTAACAATCCGAAATAACACGTACTCGACACGATCGAAAAAGAGCTCCGAAGAGCTCTTTTTTATTATCAGCGTAATGACCTTAGAAGGCTTACCTGATTAGTGAAGCTTTAGGTTTGGACGAAGGACACGGTTAATACGACCCACCAACATCATCAGTGATGTTTTGATTAAGCCGTGAAGTGCCATCTGGTGCATTCGGTACAAAGAGATGTAAACCACACGAGCAATACGTCCCTCAACCATCATCGAACCTTTAGTCAGGTTACCCATCAAGCTACCTACTGTAGAGAAACGGCTTAGTGAAACCAGTGAGCCTTTATCTTTGTAGATGTAGTCTTTCAGGTCACGGCCGTTCAGCTTAGCGATGATGTTGCTAAATGCGCAGCTTGCCATTTGGTGAGCCGCTTGCGCACGTGGTGGAACAAACGAACCATCCGCTTGTGTACATTGCGCCAAATCACCGATAGCAAAGATGTTGTCATCAAGCGTAGTTTGCAGCGTGTTTTTGACAACCAACTGGTTGATACGGTTCGTCTCAAGACCACCGATGTCTTTCATGAAATCTGGCGCTTTAATACCAGCAGCCCATACCATGATCTGTGCTGGGATCTTCTCACCATCTTTGGTCGTTAGACCGTCAGCGTCAGCTTGTGTAACCATTGTCGTTGTACGCACGTTGACGCCAAGCTTAGTTAGCTCAGAATGTGCTGCGCTGGAAATACGAGGAGGTAGAGCTGGAAGAATACGCTCACCCGCTTCAACAAGGTTAACGTTCAGCTTGCTTGAATCTAGGTCGCCAAAACCGTATGTACGAAGCTCTTTCACAGCGTTGTGAAGCTCAGCAGACAGTTCAACACCAGTAGCACCCGCACCAACAATCGCAATGTCTACCGTACCTTGACCATTCTTAGCGTGCAGCTTTAAGAACTGGTTGTTCATTTCTGTACGGAAACGGTGTGCTTGCTCTGGGCTATCAAGGAAAATACAGTTGTCACGAACACCTGGGGTATTGAAGTCGTTTGACGTTGAACCTAACGCCATCACAAGAATGTCGTATTCAAGTTCGCGGCTTGGCATCAGTAACTCACCGTGCTCATCAGTCAACTCGCTCAACGCAATCACTTTACGTTCACGATCGATATCGTTCAGGCTGCCCATTTGGAAATCAAAGCAATGGTTTTTCGCGTGTGCGCGGTAGCTTAGCGCGTCAACACCTTCATCCAATGAGCCAGTGGCTACTTCATGAAGCAATGGTTTCCATAGGTGGCTTGCTTTACGGTCTACCAGAGTAATCTGGGCACGTTTCTTACGACCTAAAGTGCGGCCTAGCTTAGTTGCTAGTTCTAAACCACCAGCACCGCCGCCTACTACGATAATTTTTGTCACAATGACAATCCTCTACAAAATGAATAAATGGGGTTCGGCTCGATTACTCCAACCGATAAATTCTATGTATCTACTCGGCCTCAATTCCAAAGGCTGCGGCTCATTTGATGACTGTGATAATAAGTAACAACAGCTCACTGAGTAGTTAGAGGGATTACAAGCAACAAACATTGGTTTGTCACTTTGCTCACGAGGATGAAAAAGGTGTCTACCTGAGAGGCAGAGCACAAATTATGGGCAAGTTTTATCACTCGCTCTCAATTTTTTTTGACATTTATCAAAATATTTTGCTTTAGAACATTATATATAGCAAAAAGATGACCGCAACAAAAATCCTTACCCACAATGAGGATTCGTGACTGATTAGTTAACGTTTGCGCAAACTCATCGATAAAATCTATATGACTAGGGCACATTGACCTTTTCACGGTCAAATTTCGTTCGATATAAAAGCGTTTTAATCGCGGCAAGGGGGAAGTAGCCTGGTCATTCTAAGCAAATCTCCCTCAACAAAGAGTAAAACGCTTTTTGCGGGGTGCTCAGCTCGAACCCTTCGGGCATCGCTTGCTAATTTGGATAAAAAAACAGCACTCAATTGAGTGCTGTTTTATAAAATGGCGGTAATCCTTAAGCGTTTTTAAACGCCTTCATTGCCTGTAAGTGTTGAGAGATCTTTTTGAACTTATGACTCTCTTTTTCGTCCCAGACAACTTCGTAGTAATCTTCTAGAGCAGAAGCTGTTTTCGTATTGTCGTGAATTTCATCTTCACGAGAAAGCACCACTAAACAGCGTCCTTTGTTCTTCATACGATACTGAGCGACACACTTAGTCGCGATGTCTTCGTACTCTTCTGGGCGATCAATTCGACCTACCATGTTGTTCTCAGGGTGCAGATTAGGGTTGAACACCACCTGCTTAATCCCACATAAGAAACCAATACGCTCAGACCAAAAACCACCCAAACCTACACCACAAATGATTGGATGTGGATCATCGGATTGCTCTATCACTTTATGCACTTCTTTTAGCAAATGCTGCATATCGTGTTTTGGATGCAAAGTACTGTAGTTGATGAAACGAACGTCATCATCAATGAATTGCAACTGCAGTATTTTTTCGTGATTGCCCGGGCTTGTTGAGTCGAAGCCGTGTAGATAGATAATCATTGTACCTCCCCCATTGAATATTGGTACGTTTTGATCAATCTAACACGAAAAACAAGGTTTTAAAGGGAAGACCTCTGAAATTATATTTTTCACTTCCTAAACGTGATCATAGCTACATAAAGTGTGACTAAGAGCCTCGGCTTCACGCAGATAACTGTCATCGCCCCATAGCTGATGAGCAAGTAAATACCACAGCATTGCCATCATTTGGCTTCTTGGTAACCAGGCTTCTACTCCGTCAAGCCAAGATTGGGGATCATGGATACCTCTTAGCTGACAGTACTTATTAACAGCTTCTGTAACTGGTAATCGGGCAACAGCAATAGTCAGCGTAAGATCAAGCCTTGGGTCTGCTAGCGCTGCGTATTCCCAGTCAATGATCTTAATCCCATCGTGGTTCTTAACAAGGTTATAGCCACCGAGATCAAAATGACACAAAGACAGGCCTACACTTGGGATACTTGGAGCCACGCGCCACTCTTGATAAATCTTAGTGCAGGTTTCAGTCTTATGAACCGCATCAAGCTGAAGCCAGTAATGGTCAACTCGAGCCGTATAACTGAACGGTTGGAGCGGCAGTCGCGCAGTATTAACCAAATGCACCGAGATCAGCGTCTTCAGTAAATCATCCTGCTCTAGTCCTTCGTACAACGTCTCACCCGCGATCCATTCAACCAATAATCCTTGCTCATTGACCACTATCGGACTTGGGCCGATATCTAAGCGCTCAATAGCAGACAGTACTTGATACTCTTCATGGCGAGAGATGAAGAACGCTTTAGTGATGGGGGTAATCGGACGCCAAACATACGCGGTGCCATCGGCTAAAACCAATTTCCAACATCGATTAGTCAACCCACCTGTCAGTGTCTGTGCTCTGATTGGAGGCTCAGAAAAGTAGCCATCAAGAGAACTCAAACTGGTATCAAGAAGCTTTGCTTCAGACCAAGAAAAAATCGCCATATTTACTCCCTATAAACGTCTTAACTGCCCTATAAACGTCTTAATTTCCCTACAAAAAAGGCACTGACCAAAAGCCAGTGCCTCTTCATTAATACCAATCACAGCAAATAACATGTACTGCGTTGAGGCATGACTAAGCCAAGTTAATAGCACACTAAGCCATTTAAGAAGCTCAATAAGCTAAATTAAAAACTCAGTAAGCTAATTAGAAGCCAAGTAAACTGAATTAAAAGCCCAGCAAGCTCTTAGATTGTTGCTTACGGATTTCAGTTTCGTCAGCCCATTCAATCAAGCCTGACTCAAGATCCATTAGGCGCATGGTCATTTTGTAGTATACGTCTTCATCGCTGCCCGCTTTCTTAACGATGCTTGATAGGTTGCCGTACAACATGTACTGAGCACCAACCATTTTACCAAATTGGATTGCTGAGCTTTGATTTACAAGCTCATCGTTATTTTGGAAATTCAACTGTTCACGAACAGACTCTACACGGTCCATATCAACGAAACGGAACTTACCAGAGTTCAGCATTTTTGTACTGATAGTATCAGTGATTGACTCAGTATCGATGTGCTCACTTGTTTTGTTCTTGATTCGCTCTACGAACACGATTGGACGTTGCTCACGAGTAATATAAGACACAGAACCAGACGCCATCATGCTATCGACCATTTCGCCCGCAATCGTTTGAAGGTCAGTTGAACCGAAATCGATTGTCGTGGTTTCTACTGATTGTGCATCACCGTAGCTTACCTTGTTTGAACAACCGCCTAAAATAACCGCTAAACCTAGTAGCGCAATGACACTCTTTTTCATTTTGTTTCCTTAACTAATCACTAAGTGGGGTTACCCACTCTCTTAAATTTTTGTATTTTCGAATCCTTAGACCCGTTCTATCTCGTCTTTGCTATAAAGCTTGGAACCACTCTAAATATGAGCGGTTCCAAACGAAAGTTTACTGCTCTCTGAACTGAACTCTGAACTGAGTCGCTTTCGGATTTACCGACACTTCCGACAACGAAATACTTTCAAAGCCACGAACAATCGCTTGCTTCCAAGGTCCTTGTTTTAGGTTGACCTCAAGACCAGCATCGTCGTACCAGTAAAAGCGATAAAGGATATGTTGATCGCCTTTATAGTTACTGTTTAAACGCACGATTCCTCGCGTATGACCGTCGACGAGGTCAGTACGGATATCTTCAACCTGTAAGCGGCTACCCAATACCTTATCACCAAAGAAAACGTTCTGAGTTTGACTATCTACCCTTACGCCAGCTGTATTATCAGCACAACCAGCCAGAGCCATAACCGCTGCTAAGCTCACTAACCACTTTTTCATTACAGCCTCCCTAGCTGTTTATGCCACATTGTTGCATTGTTTCCTTGTCGAGAAATCCACACCAAAGTGGTCTGCCCTTCTCGAATATCAAAGTCATACGTTTTAGTGCCCGCTTCTAACGTATATTGACCACTGTTTGCTACAAACGTGCTGGTCTTTATTTCCGCAGGTAAAGATTGCCAGCTTCGAGTGTCTGGTTGTTCCGTGAATGCATTCCAGACATTGAACAAAATGTTACCGACATCGTTACCTTGAGTTGCTTCTTTACGGATGCGGTCTTTCGCGACCACACGTAACGCTTGGCGAATAACAATGCTCGTCATACGTTCAGATAAATCATTCTGCGCCATCGCATTCACATCCGTAATCAAATGCTCAGACAACGGTTGCCCGCTGATTCGTAGCGCAGAAAAGCGTTCTACGCTTTGGCTCGGATAATATGGCAGCGCCAAAGAGTATATTGCGCCCTGATCGCGACTGTCATAAATAGGTAAATCTAATCGCCAACTGTCCATCGCTTGAACTGCACTTTGTTCTTGAAGCACAATTACTCGCCCTTCGCTTGCCCCTAACTTAGATGACTGTTTGTAGCGCTTTTTCAGTGTTGCTAAATCTTGTCGCATGCCTAAGCGAACAGCTGTTGCCATGGTTCTATCGATGATTTCTTGGTTCTCAGGCATGATGGCCAAAGCACGTCGATAGTCCACATAAGCGCTGTTCAGATCGTTAGATGCTTCGTAAAGCAGGCCAGACAAAAACATCAAATACGCATTTTGCACAGATTGCAGCTTTTTACCCGCATCAGGATAATTCGCAAGAATACTACCCACGTTGGCAGACAACCCTTGAGATTTTGCATCGCTAGCAGCACTTTCTAACTCAGCTTCACGTTGTTTCTTGGCTTGTTCCTGAACTTGGTTAGCGCGACGCATTTCGATCACCGCACCTTCTAAGTCATTTTTCTTTAAATAATTCAAACCAAGGTATAAATGCAGAAAGCCCAACTCATAATCGGCTGGCACATACTCGGTAATATTGTCATTCACAGCCAACGCGCCGACACTGGTTGCACTGTCTGATACAGAGATCACCGCTTTACTTTGCTGATCTTTTACTGCCTGATCGGCCAGTTCGAGCGACGACTTACTCTCAGGATATTTTTGATCAAGTAGATTAATTCTACCTTTTTCAAAGTTATCAAGAATGTCACCTGCTACGTAATCTGGTAACTCTTGTTGAGCCGTTGAATAATCCCCAGACTTGACTGCTTGGTAAATTTCTTTGTTTTGCGCGCTGTAATGACTGAACAGGCTCCCTGCCGACATATTCGCACAACCCGCTGTCAACGCCGATAACAGGGCAATGGAAGCGAATCTAAACTGGTGCTTCACTTATCGTCTCCGTGCATGTTTAAAATGCCAACTTTGTTAAAAGGATCTTAAGCAAGTGGATACCTTGCTTTTTAGGCTCTACCTAATCGATGCCGATATTCAGACAACAGATAAAACTAAAAGTTGGCATACAAACAACAAATTTTCCAACTCGCTGTTTATGTTAATTAACCATTAACTTGTATTAACGAGATCATTAACTGTTTCGTTAGCTTATTAGCCTTTTAATTAACTCATTAAAAGCGGACCAAGCGGGCGGCCACCAACCAAATGCATGTGAATATGGTAAACCTCTTGGCCACCGTGAGAATTGCAGTTCACAATAAGACGATAGCCATCTTCTGCAATGCCTTCTTCTTTTGCTAACTTACGAGCAACAGTAAACATACGTCCCATCATTGCTTCATCTTCCGTTTCAACATCATTCGTTGTTGGAATCAGCTTGTTAGGAATAATTAGAATATGACTAGGAGCACGAGGGTT
This sequence comes from Vibrio sp. 10N.247.310.24, assembly GCF_041467175.1. Taxonomy (NCBI): domain Bacteria; kingdom Pseudomonadati; phylum Pseudomonadota; class Gammaproteobacteria; order Vibrionales; family Vibrionaceae; genus Vibrio; species Vibrio sp. 10N.247.310.24. The sequence goes on along the minus strand of NZ_JBFSUD010000026.1, from coordinate 45,178 downwards.
AATATCGCGAAATGCGGTTACTAAATCGTCTTGGTATAGTAGATCTGCTGGGATTTCTTTATTGATGATCTTACTAAAAATGGTTTCTTCAGCCATGTGTCTCTCCGATAAAACATTTATTTTTTAATGCTTTGAGTATGCGCTATGCCGCATCAAACCACAATAAACCTGCTTTAAAGCATAATAAAAAACACCGTTCAAATCAAAAAAAACACGCCTTATCTCTCAAGAACGGCATATTGGCTAGGACAAAGGGCTATTTTTGACGTGTGCGTCATAAAATGCGTAAGCCGAGCTCAATAGAATCCTGATAATTTTGTTAGTTTTGTTTTGACCTGGTATTAGGTCCACATTTATTTAGGGAGAAAGTCATGAAGGGATCTGTGATCAAGCGTATGTACGCTGGTTTCGCACTGATCATCATCATGTTCGCAGTCACGATAACCATCATGATGAGCAGCATGAATCAGATACATAGCAATTTTGAGAGCGTCTCAAAAGTATCATTGCCGCTGGTTGCGCTTTCAAACCAAACAAGTGTCCAATTACTTTCCGCTGACAAGTCATTTAAAGACTTCTTAACCACACAAAATTCTGAGCGTATGTCTGCAATGCGTACAGAGTTTGCTGCATCACAAAACGCTTTTTCTGAAGTTCTAGGTAGCCTAGAAACAGCAAGCCAAGACAATACCTCGCTCACTGAGCGCATCACGCAATTAAGAGCGATGGAAGAACGTTACTTCACCGAAGCAGATGAAGCGATGAACAATTATATCGCTATGTTTGAGGCGCAAGAGCAAGTACAAAAAGCATCACGTGATTTCCAACGCTTACATTCAGAATTGACCGTTGGCATGAAAGAGTACGTTGCCGACCAAAAAAGCATCTCTGTAAAAGTGATGGCAAAGAGCTACTTTATTAAACTACAAGACGCCGAGGTGATTACCTCTGATGCACTAGCAAGTTCTGATGTTGCCTTCGTACAAAAAGCCGTTAACCAAAACAAAAAGGCCGTTACCCACCTAAACTACGCGTACCGTGGCTTAGCGACACAATTGCCTGCGATAAAAAATGTTTTCGATGAATCGGTTAAAAACTTCACCAAAGACGTGGGACAAAAAGGCGGTGTTTTAGATAAGCATAATAATTATCTGAAAGCGAAAGAAGCCTTGTACATCAACATTGCTAATCTAGCCGTTGAGGTCGACCAAGCAATGGCGGTACTGGATTCTTTCAACGTCACAGCGGAAGAGCAACTCAACTCATCATTAGCAGATGCGAGCAGCATCTACGACAACGGTCTATTCAAAGCGATTGCAATTGGCATTGTTGTCACCGTATTCGCTGCAGCAATTGGTTACCACATTGCACATAGTGTAAGAGAACCACTAACGCGCATCCTCGGTACATTAGAAGGCCTGACCGAAGGAGATATGACTCAGCGTATCGATATTCGATACGACAACGAATTCAGCCGAGTAAGCCGTCACATCAATACCTTAGCCGACAACCTGCACAATATTCTGGTGAAACTGAATGACGCTTCAGATGACCTAACCAATACTGCAAGCGTAAACCAAAAAACCTCTTCTGAGACACAGGCTCAATTGAACAGCCAGCGTGAACAAACAGCAACTGTCGCAACGGCAATGACACAAATGTCTCACTCTGTACAAGAAGTAGCAAACAGTGCACAAAGCTCATTAACTATGGTTCAACAAGTAGAATCGGCTTCTGAATCAGGTCGTCAGGTCATGAACACCAACATCAGTACCATTAATCAGCTTGAGGTGCGCCTGACTGAATCCGTGGGTGCTGTAGGCGAGCTACAACAAATGAGTAGCCAGATTGGCTCTATCCTCGATGTTATTCGTGGTATTGCAGATCAAACCAACCTACTTGCACTCAACGCAGCAATCGAAGCCGCGCGCGCAGGTGAACAAGGCCGTGGATTTGCTGTAGTTGCAGATGAAGTCCGAGTACTGGCACAAAAGACAACTCAATCGACGTCTGAAATTGAGACCATGATCAGTAACCTACAATCAAGTTCTAAAACAGCAAGCAATGTGATTGAAAGCTGCATGAGCGATATGGATATGTCGGTTGAACAAGCTTCAAGTGCTAATAGTGCTATGGAAGAAATTCAGGCATTGATTCTAGAAATCAGTCGAATGAGTACGCACATTTCTCAAGCCGCGGCTGAGCAGAGTGAAACTTCGGGTGATATCGCGCGTAACATTGAAGACATCAACCAGATTGCTGATAAGAGTTATCAAGCGATGTCATCAATTGCAGAGGCAAGCCAAAACCTAACAATTCTGGCAAACCAGCAAGGCGATTTAGTTCATCAATTCAAGCTATAAGTAAACGAAGAACCAATAGATATTCACTTGAAATGTTGGGATATCTCACCCAATAGTGATAACTAATTGAACAAGGGCAACTTTTATCAAGGGTTGCCCTTGTTTTTTATGAGCTTTGTCATTATATGATTGTAAAGGCTTGCTGCTTCCCGTTTTTCTTTCACCTTTATGAGCGAGCCGCTATTAAGGAATTTATATGGCTGTTCATGTTGGCATTATCGATCAAGACCCCATTCGGTTGATCACCCCACTACTCGACAACCGAACGATCAGCACTCACATCGTGTTCATCGGTGACAAAAATCAAATCAGTATCTATCAACGCTTAGACAGCGTTTTGCAGAAGCGTGATATTACGAGTGAATTTTTCGAGATTCCAACTATCGTAAACACCTCTGCAATTAAAGAATCGATCCAAAACCTTGCTGAAGACTTAAAAGCTCGGGGACAAGAAGTGAAGCTCAACGCAAGTTGTGGCCTTCGTCACCGCCTACTGTCTGTCTACGAAGTATTTCGTACTTACCACTGGCCAATCTTTGTTGTTGAACCAAACAGTGACAAACTGTGCTGGCTTTACCCGAATGGTAAAGAAGACGCACAAGTTCAAGACCGCATCACTATCGATGACTACTTAACGGTATTCGGTGCTCGTGGTGAATTCAGCGATGTACAACTGTCTCCGCAACTTGACCAAAAACTGTATGAACTGGGTGAGCGTTGGGCAAGTAACGCATTAGAATTAGGCCCAGGCCTTGCTACATTGAACTACCTTGCAACGACCTGCCGTAAAGAACAAAGACTTGATGTGGGCTTGTCTGAGAAGCAACAAGGTTATCGCGAGCTGAACATGCTGTTGAGCGATTTGGTTGAAGCTAAGATTGCCACTTATGACAATGGTATTTTGACGTTTGCCAATGAAGACGCGCGACGCTTCTCAAACGGCGAATGGCTTGAAACATTGGTTCATAGCACCGTTAAGCAGATCCAAGATGACATGCCGACCATTCAAGATCGCTCTTTGAATGTTCAGGTTTATCGTCAGCTCGGTGAGCGCGAAGTTCGTAATGAGCTTGATGTTGCTTCTGTAGTGAACAATAAGCTGCACATCATCGAGTGTAAGACCAAAGGTATGCGAGATGATGGCGATGATACCTTGTACAAGCTGGAATCGCTCAGAGACCTGCTAGGTGGCCTACAGGCCCGTGCAATGTTGGTGAGCTTCCGCCCTCTTCGTCATAATGACATCACACGAGCAGAAGATCTTGGCCTAGCATTGATTGGCCCTGACGAATTAAAAGATCTTAAAACACATCTCGCGGCATGGTTTACCGCTGCCGGTGGTGATGAAGATTTGGAGTGCTAATTTAAGAAACTCGAACATATCGAATTCTCAAAAAACAAAAAGGCGAATGACCGCTTAAGTCACTCGCCTTTTTTGTACCCGTAACGATTATGCCAATCGTAGTAAATGACTTATATCCACTACCCCGCCCGTATTGACAAGGTCTAAACTTTACAGCATCTAGATGTTCACAAGGTTTAGAGCTCACAAGGTCTACGTTTACAAAGTCTAAAGCTCGCAAGGTAAAAAGCTCAAAGGACTTGTAAACACCCAAAAAAATGGCCACATCATTCGATGTGGCCATTTTCAAAATTTGAAGTCGTTTTAAGACTTAAAGCACTTGAAAACTAAAAGTACTGTTACGACTCAAAGCATTTTACGAGCAGCTTCTACAACCACTTTGATTGAGCGCGCTTCCGTTACTTTTAGTGTCTCGTGATCAGGTATCTCTTTTTGAGTACGGTTGATGATCACACCAGCAACACAACCTGCTTTCAAACCAGAACTTGCACACATTGTTAGTAGCGTTGCAGATTCCATTTCGAAGTTAAGAACACCCATGTCTTGCCATTCTTGCATAGAACCTTGGAAACGCTTAACCACGCGACCAGAGAACGTGTCGTAACGCTCTTGACCTGGGTAGAAAGTATCACTTGAAGCGGTTACGCCCATGTGAACTGCTGCGCCTGATTCTTCAACTGCTGCTTTCATTGCTGTAGCAACTTCGAAGTCAGCAACTGCTGGAAACTCCATAGGAGCGAAGTGTAGGCTAGCGCCGTCTAGACGAACAGAACCCGTAGAAACAATCATGTCACCCACGTTTACGTGAGGTTGGATCGCACCAGTCGTCCCAACACGTAGGAAAGTACGAACGCCAAGCTGAGCAAGCTCTTCAACTGCGATAGAAGTAGATGGGCCGCCGATACCTGTTGAACATACAACAACTGGCTTACCGTCTAGCTCTGCGCGATAAAGCGTGTATTCACGGTGACTCGCAAGAAATACGGGATTCTCCATCTCTTCTGCAATTTTTTGCACACGAGCAGGATCACCAGGAATGATCGCAAGAGTAGCACCGTTAAGATCTGCTTCAGTAACACCTAAGTGGAAAACAGCTTGAGACATAGTTCGCTCCTTTTGGCTTATTGGGCTTTTTACCCTTATTTAAGCTCATAGTAAATTCGTGGGGTACGAACACACTCTAACCAAGCTCATAATGAAATGAAGTGACGAACATCACACCAATGATCGCAACAACACTTCAGGTTTCACGAAAAACCGATTGGCATCACAAAAATAAGCAATCAGAACGGCTGCGTTGCATACTAATGAGACAAAAAGCGCCTTTAACGTATGACCGCTAAAGGCGCTTTTATGCGAGATGCTTCTTATATAAGACGCTTTTAAAATTAAGAGCGTCTATGTCTGAGAGCTGAACTTAATCCGCTTTAGACTTGAATCGAAGCAGGCGCAGTGCGTTGAGTGTCACCAGTGCTGTCGCGCCACTATCTGCAAGAACGGCAACCCAAAGCCCGGTAATACCAAGCAAACTGGTCACCAAGAACACACCTTTCAAACCGAGCGCTAGTGCTACGTTTTGACGAATGTTATTCATGGTCGCTTGCGACAATTCAATCATCGCGGGCAGCTCAGTTAAACGGTTGTGAGTCAGTGCTGAATCTGCCGTTTCAAGCGCAACATCAGTACCACCACCCATAGCAATACCGACATTCGCCGTTTTCATTGCTGGCGCATCGTTGATGCCATCACCGACCATAGCAACGTGTGACTGTTGAGATAACTCTTCAACATAAGACACCTTGTCACTTGGAAGCAGGCTCGCTTTATATTGCATACCAATTTTGCTGCTGATCGCTGCTGCGCTTCGTGGGTTGTCCCCTGTGAGCATGATAGATTGAATACCCAAGTCATTAAGTCGTTCAATCGCAAGCTTAGCGTCACTACGTAACGTATCTTGCCAAGCAATCAAACCAATCACAGTCGTAGCTTGTTCTGTTGACTCTTCTAGATCTTTAAGCTCAAGAGCAACCACAACCGTCTTGCCCTCGCCTTCCAATGCTTCTACCTGAGAAACCACATCGGGTCCAAGAGCAAACGTGACTTTAGACGGTGATAAAACCTGATACTTAACACCATCGACATCGCCTTCAACACCGCTACCAATGAGCGCTTTCTTGTTGTGTGACTCAGGGATCTCAACATTCAGCTCTTTAACTTTAGCGACAAGCGATTGCGCCAAAGGATGAGTCGAACCAACTTCAATCGCCCCAACTACACGAAGCATCGCGTCTTGTTTCCAACCTGATAGAGGTTGAATATCCGTAACCTGAGGCTTGCCTTCAGTCAGCGTACCTGTCTTATCAAAGGCAATCGTTTGAATTTTCCCTAACTGCTCTAGTGCCGCGCCGCCTTTAATTAATGCGCCACGTTTCGCCGCTGCTGCTAAACCAGAAGTAATTGCAGCAGGTGTTGAGATAACCAACGCACACGGACAAGCAATCAACAATAGAGCTAGACCTCGGTAAACCCAGGTTTCCCAAGGCTGCGCGAACAGCAATGGTGGGGTGATGATGACCAACAGAGCCACCAACATCATTAGTGGTGTGTACCAGCGGCTAAACTTATCGAGGAAACGTTCAAGCGGTGCTTTACGAGATTCTGCTTCTTCAATCAAGTGAAGAATACGGTCGATCGCATTCTCACCCTGTTTTGACGTGATGGTGATACGAACGACTTTATCGACCACCACAGCACCAGCCATGATGCTGTTGCCTGCTATATGTTCGACAGGAACAGACTCACCCGTTAGCGCACTTTCATCAAAGCTCGCAGCGTCGGTAATAAGTTGACCATCAGCAGGTAAACGAGAACCCGCTGCCACTTCAATCACGTCACCAGGAGCAAGTTCACTTACTGCAACGTCAACACGGTCGCCGTTGATAATCTTGGTGGCATTTTCTGGCACCAATGCCATTAAGGCTTGAACACCACTTCTTGCTCTTGATGAAGCAAATGCCTCTAGACGCTCACCAATCAAAAACAGTAACAGAACCATCGCAGCTTCAGCGGTTTCGCCAAGGTATAAAGCACCGAGCGCGGCAACACTCATTAAGGTTTCGATTGCAAACGGCGTACCTGAACGTGCCAACTGAACTGCTTTCTTGGCCACTGGATACAAACCAAGCAAACAGGTTACGGTAAACAAACCTTCACTTAGTTGAGGATAAATACTTTTCAACAGTGCTGCGAAGAGCATTGCGGCTGCAATCGCTATAATTTCTAAATTAGGTTGGATATGAGCTTGCCAAAAAGTCTCGGGGTGCTGTTTTTCTTTTTTAGAACCAACTTCCGAAAGAGGGAAGCCCGTTTTGATAGAGACCTGTTCAATGGTGTCGGCAAGACTTTCATTGTCGAATTTCACAACTAGCTTTTCGGTGGCAAAGAGAACTTTGGCTTGAATAACACCTTCAATGTTACTAACGGCTTTCTCTATTTTTTTAGCACAAGCTGGGCAGTCCATTCCTGAGACCAACCAACTTTTAGAAAATTGGGCATTTAAAGTTTGAGTAGAGGACTGACTGTCTTCTTCTCCACTGTCTGAACCACAACAATCATCTCCTGACGATGAAGACGCAGTAGCAGAAGAGCTGCAACATGAAGATGAAGTACCTGCTGCGGTAATGCTTGAAATTTTAGGGCTAGAGCAACTTGCTCCAGTCGCTTGTGGTTGAACGTCCACTTTTGTTGAGCGGCACGCTGCGTGTTTTGCGCACATAATGTATCTCCTTAATACTCAAAAGCCTTGAGGTTATTGCTCACTCATGAGCAACAGAACCTTAAGTACAACAAAAGTATAAACCTTGGAGACTACTCCAAGGTCAAGAACAAATTGTCCAAGACCAAGAAGAAATTTACAAACCAACTAATCTATATTGGAGTGTCGCTGTTATTGCGACTTGAGCTCTTTACACTCTTCTCTGTTCGACGATACATCATCAATAAGAACGGCATCATGTGAACAGAATGGTTGTGTATTCAAGCTGACTATCGACACATCGTCTTCTACAGGATCAACTTGGGAACCTTGCATAAGCTCGGCAATATGATAGCGAAGCACTAGGGTACCGAGTATTCCGAACAAAACATTGCCCAAGGCTTGCCCATACAGCACACCCAATGCGCCATACCATTGCGAGCCTAAGTAAACGAACGGCAATGTACCGAGAGTGGCTTTACCCAGATTCAGTGCTGTCGAGTAAAGCGGTTTACCTAGATTATTAAAAGACGTGTTGGCAACAAACAGTGCGCCGTTGAAGGTGAAGGTCAACGCTACATAGGTACAGAATGCGGCAACAATAATTGCTGCATCACCTTGTAGGCTAAAGCCTTGGATCACATAGTCTTGGACAAAGTATAAGAGAATACAAACGGCGATGGTGTACGCCGTAGTAACCAACAATGAGTTGTTGAGTGTTTCTTTTACTCTGTCCATTCGTTCTGCACCAAAGTTTTGCCCAATGATAGGGCCCACAGCGCCAGACAAAGCAAAGATAACCGCAAAACAAACCGGCGTCAGACGACCTATCACAGCAAAGCCCGCGACAAAATCCTCTCCGTATTGTGCAATCCCCGTCGTTACAATCGCATTACCGATAGGCGTTGCGGTATTGGTGATAATAGCAGGCAGCGCAATAGCCAATATTGGTCGAATATTAATGCGCCATTGTACAAGAGAAGGGGGAGCCACCAGCTGGTGACTGCGAATCAAAGGGTAAAGCGAGAAAAAGAGCACCGAAAAACGAGCAAAGACAGAAGCGATAGCCGCCCCTTCGATGTTCCAACCAAAACCAAAAATAAACAAAGGGTCGAGAATCGCGTTAACAATGCCGCCCGACAAGGTCGCCCACATCGAACGTTTGGCATCCCCCGCGGCTCTCAAGCCTGCACCCGCAGCCATCGCTAGCGCTAGAAATGGCCCGCTTGGCAATAAGATCTGCAGGTAAGCTTGCGCCCGCTCTGCGGCCACCCCCTTTGCACCAATCGCAGCAAGCAGCTCTGGGATATAGGCGAACATCACCGCAGTAATCGTCAAACTGATGACAAAAGCGGTCAGCATAATACTCGTGGCGAGGTTTCGAGCGTGTTCTTGATTCTTTGAACCAATAGCTTTGGAAACCAACGCACCCATAGCAATAGAAGTACCGATCGAAACGGAGGTAGAGAAAAATGTCAGTGTGCCTGCAAAACCAACAGCCGCGGCCAATTCGACTTGTCCCAACATACTGATGAACAACATATCGAGTAAATCGACCACGAATAACGCCATCAAACCAACAGAGCCAGCCCCCGACATCACCAATATGTGGCGCATCGTTGAACCTTCTACAAACTTCGCAGTTTGATTTGACATGAAACCTCCAAAAGTTGGAACACCACAAAATAAAGCTCTATAAGCTAGTCAGCCACAAACTAGGGGATCGACAAAAATGATCCACCAAGAAAAGCTCTACAAAGAAAAAAGGCGCTAGTGCGCCTTTTCAATTGAGGGTATTGAGAAAAATAATCGTTCTTAACACACCACTATACATGATGTTTAAAACTATACCTGATGTTTAAAGCATTCATCTAAGTTCTTGCCGATTGCTCTCAAAACATCGGTTCGAGTGATCATTCCCACTAGCTTTTTGTTATCGAGTACTGGATAAGCTTTGGGTTTTCCAACTTGCATCATATCTGCCAATTCAATAATGGATAATTCTGGTGATACCGAGAGAACTTCTTGGTACATACAATCACCTACAATATGCGTGTCTTGGCAGAAATAGCTCACCTTCACTAACTTCTCGAGTAAATCTTGTTCAGAAAGGAAACCAATCACTTGTTCATTATCATCAATGACTGGACCACCCATATGATGGCTGCGCATTACTCTGTCTAACGCGAGACTTAACGGCATATCAGGAGTGAATGTCACAACCTGCGGCGTCATGTAATCTTTCACTTTAATAGAATGCATTGCGTTCTCCCTAAAATACGTTTTGTTATCGATTTTTCTATCGTGTTACCTTAATTGTTGTCTAAAATCTTGATTTTACTAAATGGATTTCAACAATTTTATTGATAGGCAAAACCTACCAAAGCAAAAAACGAGGTAACAAAAGGCTTGCACGCATGCCTATGAAGCAAAAATTTAAACACCGCTTACAAACTCTTACCTTTGATTCCTCCCATAAGCTAGCCTGAATACATAAATACTGTAACCTTCATCACACTAATAATAAAAAGCTCAACTTAGGTAATTTATGCAACACGACAACAACATGTACGCGTATGTTTATGCAGACAACGAAGGTACAGAGAACACACTTATCGCTACTGTCGACAACCAAGAAAAGCCCCTAATCTCAAGCTGTTTTAATGAGATAAAGCGCATGTCTAACTTAGCTATTGATCTTGCAGCAGAACACAACTTGAAAGTGAAACTGGTTAAATACGGAAGAGAACAAGAGATCGACTTCGGCCTATTCCTAAAATAGCGCACTCATAACGCATGTCTTGTTCGGCAAGCTTAAGCAGCATGGTCAACAGCACAGAACACCGTTGAATAACATGTTATGAGTAGGCAATCACCTTGACAATGATTGCCTACTTAATTCAACAGCGAATACCGACCACGGTAAATATACGAAAAAGGCCAGCATTCGCTGACCTTCTCATTCACGATTTCAATCGCTATACGTTATTTGCTAGCTCTTAACGACTGGCTAGTAGCTACTAACGAGTGCAATAGGCTTCCCACAAACGCGCTGCCTTTGAGTAAGCTTCAGCCTTATCGTGCGTTTCTGCGAATAAAATTGCCGTCATACTATCCACAACACTATTCGCCATCAGCTCCATCTCATCTTCCGGTGTACCCAGTACACATTCAGAAGGTAGAGGCAGCTCAGCATTCATCGTGCCTTCCCAGTAGAAAGATTCCACCTTTTCAGGAGAACTCATCCAGACAGTTTGGCTTACCTTGGGGTTGTATTCTGATTCGCCATTCATGCCTTTAAATGAAATCACCGAGTGGGATTTATTGCCAATCACATGCTCAACTTCTGCATGAAGCTGTGGGAATCCAGGGTGAAAGCTGCCACGCAAGCCTAAACGTCCACCACCAGGGTTCAATGCACGAACAACGGTATTAATCGGAGTTCTCAGTCCATAACGATGTTTCCAACCAATCATAGTTTGAGCTTGTGGGGCGAAGTTCGCCAAAGGCAAGTAAGCAATACCATCGGCTTCTAGAATCTGCTTTGCGTCTTGCGGATCTTGCGCGCTGCGAACGCCGACACATTCTAAATGCGTTTCGGCATGCGTACGACCACTGGGTTTGTCCATGTAGCCATGCATTAATACTTTATAGCCGTTGTCAGCTAGAATTTTTGCTGCCAACAGGTTCCAAGGCTTTCCACTGGCGTTATCGTTACGCTTACCTGCATAACACGGCCAATCGATATCAGCACCTAAGTCTGGCACTCGAGATTGAAACGCTTTTACAAAGCCTGCGATTTCTTCATTGGTTTCATTCTGCACACGAATCAACATCAGTAGCATAGCCATTTGGTCGTCACCGACCTCTCCGCTTAAATACTCATCCATGATGCGGTAGGCTTGTTCGAACGACAAAGGCTTACGACCTCTTTCCCCTCGTCCAACTGTACGAATACACTCTAAAATACTACTCATTGATTGTTTATTCTCTTCCGTTGATATCAATAAAATTCGAATACGTTTTCGATTCTATGACACCCGCAGTTCATTGCAAAGCGATTCAGGTGCTAGCGTGCTAATTACCAATACACTGATTGGTATTCTAAAAGTAAACTTACTGGTGTAAAATTAGAGTATGCAATGCTAACCGCGACATATTGAGTAATATCCAGATGACGGTAAAAAAAACACTAAGCCAAAGAAAACGCGAATCTATCGTGGCCGCTGCCATCGCAGAGTTTACCGAGCATGGCTATAAAGCCACCAGCATGGATAAAATATCGAGCCGCGCGGAAGTATCAAAGCGCACGGTTTACAATCACTTTGCGAGTAAAGAACTGCTACTGGATGAGATTTTAGACAGCATTTGGAGCAAAACACTCGCAGCGACTCAGTTCCCCTATCAAGCCGAACAACCGCTAGATGAACAACTTACCTCTATAGCCAACCAAGAACTTGAGCTTCTCGAGTCTGAAGGTTTCATCGACTTATCTCGCGTACTGTTCTCTGAATATTTTCATAACGCAGAACTCGCGCATCAAGCGATGGAAAAATATTCTCAAGCAGAAAGCGGCCTGACGACTTGGATCAAAGCGGCATTGGCTGATGGGCGTTTGGTTGAACTCGACCCATTGTTTGCATCCACTCAGTTTATCGCCCTGCTGAAATCTTTTGCATTTTGGCCACAGATCATTGGTCATGCGCCCTCTCCTGATAAGCAGCACAAGCAAATAATCATTAATTCCAGCGTCGAGATGTTCCTTAAACAGTACCAAGCGTAATAAAAGTTGAGCTCTGCTAAGTTTTGTTGGGTTTAATTAGAGATGCGTAAACGAGTGATGTATCATGCGCTCGTTCTACGCTTTCCTGTTTAGCGGTTGCAGAATGTGATTCATACCAACCTTAATTCGGACACAAAGACCAATATTCCATGCCAAAGTTGATAAGCAAAATTTGGGTACATGCTTTTATGCTATTCGCTATGTTAGTGGCCACCGTCAGTGTGGACAGTATCGCGAACGCCAATGCTATGCAGGTAACTCAAAATCTATCAACCTTATCGCTAAACACCGATTCCTCATTCGACACCAGTGACTCATTCCCATATTCCAGCGCGCAACCCAATGTAGAACACCACTGCTGTGGCTCTGTATGCTTGCTTAAAATGCCACCGTTGATTGTGTCAGAGTCTTTTGATACCCAAATTGGTTCATTGGCTTTGATCGAGAAAGAGCCTTCACACAAGGCAATCATGTCGCCACAAGCTCCTTATCGCCCTCCTATTTCTTAATTGTTTGTCCCTGTTTGGCAACGCTTGCCAACGTATTACTAATACAGCTCTATCGCTGTAAACAATGACATCCAAATTTAGGAAATAACACATGAAAAAGCTATTTAGCCTATTCGCAGCTCTGATCATGAGCGCCTCAATTAATGCCGCTCAGTTTGAAGAAGGTACTCACTACAAGATCCTCGACGTAGCGAAAGCAGATAAGCCAGTCGTTACCGAATTCTTCTCGTTTTACTGCCCTCATTGCTACAAATTTGAAGGCGTCATTGAGTTCCTTAAACAAGATCTACCAGAATCAGCAAGCTTTCAAAAAGTGCACGTAGCGTTTATGGGCAACGACATGGCTGTGCCTATGGCAAAAGCTTACGCGACCATGATTGCACTCGACGCTGAAGACAATATGGTTCCAGCAATGTTCGCCAAAATTCACGAGAAGCAACAGACTCCAAGAAACGAAGCGGAACTGCGCCAGATCTTCATTGATAACGGTATCGATGCGAAGAAGTTTGATGCGGCCTACAACGGTTTCGCAGTTAACTCAATGCAGAAGCGTTTTGATAAGCAGTTTGATGCGAGCACATTAACTGGCGTTCCAGGCGTATTAGTTAACAACAAATACATCGTAAAACCGGATCAAATCAAGAGCTACGAAGAGTACAACCAACTGGTGAATTACCTTCTAACGCTTTAATCAAAAGCAATAATCTTTAAAACCTCCAAAGCCAGCGACCTGTTCGCTGGCTTTCTTGTCTATACGAATGAAGTGAACGCGCGATGGCACGCTCGAAGATCATTCAGATCGCCCTTGAATACACGTCAGAATCACTGTTCACTGGCATCCGTCGTTATTTCTCATATACTGCACCCTATTACGTCATCCACTACTCTGTAGTACTCAAAATATTAGTACTCGAACATTGGGCACCTTTATGATTATTCTGACCACTAACTTTGGCGACATCGAAATTGAACTTAACCTTGAGAAAGCGCCAGTAAGTTCAAAAAACTTCCTTAAATACTGCCAAGAAGGCTTCTATGAAGGCACCACATTTCACCGTGTGATTGAGGGTTTCATGATTCAAGGTGGTGGACACACTATCGACATGACAGAGAAGCCAACACACGCACCTATTGTCAATGAAGCAAATCGTGGACTAAAGAACGTGATTGGCTCAGTGGCAATGGCTCGTACAGACGCACCACACTCAGCAACGGCGCAGTTCTTTATCAACCTTGACGACAATGATTTCCTTGACCATACCGCGACCAGCAACGCAGGTTGGGGTTACGCAGTGTTTGGCAAAGTATCGGCAGGCATGGACGTGGTCAACAAGATTGCGCTTGCACCAACCACTACTCGCTGGGGACACGAAGATGTACCTTGCGAAGATATTGTGATTACCAAGGTCACGATTCGCGATTAATTCAAAATTAGCAGTCAATTCGCTTTTTTATCAAATAACGAAGCAATGTTGGTGCTAATTGCATCGGTATTAGTTACGATGACAATAGTTGTAATGTCATCATAAGAATTAGGTACTGACGAATGTCACAAGAATTTGATAGACAAAATAGCTTTGGTTGGATGATCAACGTGATCGCCAATAAAGCGAGCAAAGATTTCGACACAGAATTGAAAGAACATGGCTTAACCATTGCGCTCTGGCCAACCTTGATGTGCCTATGGGAAGAGGAAGGTATTACTCAGCGTGATATCGCGGCAAAGTCCAAAGTCGAGAATTCGACAACGACACGAACATTAGACAAGTTAGAAAAGCTTGAACTGGTTGAACGCAGAGCCGATCCAAACAGTCGTCGTTCTTTCAGAATCTACTTAACGGAAAAAGGGAAAGCACTCGAAGAACAGTTGATTCCAATCCCTACTCGTTTAAACAAAGAACTGATGAATGAGTTGGACGCTGAAGAACAACAACAGATGATCAAGCTACTTCAAAAGATGGTCGCAGCAATCTGATCTTACTGTGACCGGAGCTTACTGCTAGTACATGCTTAATGAGCTATAAACATGCGCTAACGAGCACTCGGCCTTGCGCCGAGTGTTTTATTTTCGTCTCGACCATTTGATATAACAAAATAACGAACCAATAATTACCGCTCCGCCTAGTAGCTTTTGCATCTCAACCGTTTCACCCAACACGCTGACACTCAATAACAATGTCCACACTGGCTCAAGAATCATGATCAATGCCGCCACTTCCATGTTCACGGAGTGCTGACCGACAGTTTGCAATAAGTAACGGATCGATGTCGCGACAACCGCTGAGACGATAAACCAGAATATTAAGGTTTGAGTTATTTCAAACTCTGGTTGAGCAGTCATCGAAGCAAACGCTAACCCACTAACACCCACCACAAAAAGCTGAACGCAGATTGAAGCTATAGGTTTGACATTAGTAATCACTCGCTTATTCATCACAAAGTGAACCGAAAGCAACATCGATGCTAATAGGAAATAGATCTGACTCTGCTCAACGTGCCAGCCGTTAGTTAGGGTCAGTAGCAACATACCGATAATCGCAATTGGAAATGACATCCAAAAGGCGCGATTAGGCTTAACTCGAAATATAATCCAAGAGACAAACGGCGCGATGATCATGGCTAAGCTCATGATAAACGCTCCTTCCGACAAACTTTCCGTCATCGATACCGCAAATACCCATACTTGCAATGAAGCAGACAGCAACAAGCCAACGCCGCAAAGAGAAAGTACCTGCTTAAGCGAAAGCTTACGAATGTGATGAATACAAAATGGCAAAAGAATCAAACTCGCGACGAAGAATCGCACACCAATGAACACTGGCCCAGGCATTTCTAACACCACCAGCTTAGATGCAATCCATCCAATCCCAGCTAACAGGGTAGCAAATAGGAGATAAAGCTCTCCGCGCATCGCTTTCATCATCTTACTTGGTCCAATAACAAAAAAAGCAACCCGACTCTGCAAGGTTGCTTTTTATAAACATTCAACAGGATCGAGATATTATCTCAATACTCTGCTTCAGGCAGCTATTTTTAGCCTGCGTATTTTGGGTAATCCGTTAAACCTTTTTCAGCACCACCAAACAATGTGTTTGGATCGTGCGCTGCTAGTGGGTAACCATTTTGAATACGAGCGGGTAGATCCGGGTTTGCGACGAATGGACGACCGAAACCAACCATATCAGTTACGCCTTCAGCAACCGCTTTTTCACCGCGCTCGCTGTCGTATTTACCTGCGTAAATAAGCACGCCATTGTAAGCTTTACGAACCGCTGCTTTAAACGCTTTTGGCGTTTCAGGTGCGTCGTCCCAATCGACTTCTGCAACGTGCAGATAAACAATGTTGTATAGGTTAAGTAGCACCGCCGCCGCTGTGTAAGTCTCTACTGGCGTAGCGTCAACCGTACCATTCAACGATGTGAACGGAGCAAGGCGAACACCTACACGGTCAGCACCAATCGCTTCGACCATAGCTTCAACCACTTCACCTAGGAAACGTAAACGGTTTTCAATTGAGCCACCGTATTCGTCAGTGCGGTTGTTTGCTTCAGAGTCGATGAATTGGTTAATCAAGTAACCATTCGCGGCGTGAAGTTCGATACCATCAAAGCCCGCTTCAATCGCGTTCAAAGCCGCTTGGCGGTATTGACCAACCACGTTTTTGATGTCTTCTTTCGTCATCTCACGAGGTTCAACCACATCCACAAAACCCGGCTCATCAGTGCCATTATCGATGAATACTTTTACGTTTTCTGCTTTAAGTGCAGAAGACGAAATTGGTTGTTCACCACCAATGTTGTCTGGGTGTGTTACACGGCCTACATGCCAAAGTTGAGCGAAGATAACGCCCTCTTTTTCATGTACTGCATCGGTGACTTTTTTCCAACCCGCAATCTGCTCATCAGAGTAGATACCCGGAGTCCAAGCGTAACCTTGACCCATAGGTGAAATTTGTGTGCCTTCAGCGATAATCAAACCTGCAGAAGCGCGTTGAGCGTAGTAAGACGCCATCATATCGTTTGCTGAATTGCCAGGTTGCGTTGCGCGAGAACGCGTCATCGGTGGCATAACAATACGGTTTTTAAGTTCGATACTACCAAGTTGAATTGGTTGAAATAGTGCGTTTGTCATTGTTATATCCTCGATTAACCTAGTTGAATCAGTTCGATTTGGTAGCCATCTGGGTCTGTGATAAATGCGATGTGCGTTGAGCCACCTTTTACTGGCCCCGCTTCACGAGTGACGTTGCCACCCAGTGATTTGATCTTGTCGCATGCGGCGTAAATATCTTCCACACCCAATGCCAAATGACCAAACGCGCTGCCCATCTCGTACTCGTTAGTATCCCAGTTGTACGTTAGCTCGATAGTCGTGCCGCCTTGTTCGTAGCCAACAAAAACCAATGTGTAGCGGTAGTCGTTGTTTTCGTGGCGTTCAAGCTCTTTCATGCCTAATACTTTGGTGTAGAACTCGATAGACTTGTCTAAATCAGCAACTCGGATCATTGTGTGTAGGAATTTCATATTTCACCCTTATTGGCACCACAAGCATTGCGCCGTTATGATTTTGAGTGGAGGTTATCCACTAATCTCTGAGTGAAATAATACGATTCAGCGAGGAATTAATGAAATTATCAAAAATTCTCAATGTGATAATTTTTTGTTATGAACCTTATGACTAGCACGAACTCAATGACACAAAAAAGGGAAGCCAATGCTTCCCTTCGAGTTAGACTCTCAATTAAAACCGCAAACGCCTATCTTTAAGCGTCTTCGACATCGCATCTGATGTACTGATGACTTGTTCTCGGAACCATTTATGAGCAGGGTCATTATTCTGCTTCTTTAACCAAATCAAATAGTGAGATATAGGCTGATATTCAAAAGGTGGCTTAAACAACTGTAAACCTAGCCTTTCTTGAAACTGCACAGCCATAGATAAAGGCACTACGGTGATGTAATCCGATTGGCTACATAGCAAGATATTACTGAACAGTGATCGGCCGTGAAACACGATTTTACGCTTAGATAAATCCAATGATGTGTAGTGATTTAAACTGCGAACTTTCCGCCGTGTTCTATCTAATACGGCATGCTTTTCATTCATGAATTGCGCTTCGCTGATTTCACCTTGGATTCTCGGGTGATCCTCTCTACACACAATAACAAACTCGCCTTCATATAGAGTTTCACTAACAATGCTTGGGTGTTCAGGTACCACAATATCGATCATTGCATCGAACTCTTGAGTCAAAAGGTCTTCGTAAATACGCTCATCACTGTCTGGTTGGTCAAAGACTTCTAGCGATAGATTTTGATTAGGAAGCGCAGCAAAACTATTGAGTAAAATCCACTGTAAGTGCTCAGGTGCAGAAATCACAAACTTACGTTCAGAGGATTGTTCATCAAAATTAGCCATCGACTGAAATACATCATTCAATTCATGAATCGGCGTTTTGATTTGTTCATACAAACTTTGAGCATAAGAAGTAGGCGTAACACCTCGTCCTTTACGAACAAAAAGCTCTTGGCCTATCTCTTTTTTCAGTCGTGCCAATGCGGTACTAATGGTCGATTGATTGGTGCTGAGTTGATCCGCAGCTTTACTCAAACTGCCCTGCTCCATCACCGCAGAAAACACAGCAAGTAGGTTGAAATTGGGGATTTCGTTGCTCATATATCATTACTCGTTAGGCGACCATAAACACCATGCTATCGTAAAAACGATTAAATATCGTCAATAAAAACATTTATTAAAGGTATAACGCATCGATTATTTTGCTAATAAATAGCATATTAACCAGACTTTACTCACACTCATCAACCCTCAATAAATCTTCATATAGTGAGACAATAAAGCCATCCCTTCTCCGTAAGCCCTTTAATAATGGGGCGTACTTCATGCAACGCGCTTTGAAATCACAACATTGTCTCAAATTACATGACACTGAGTTTCCGTTCGGTACATATACATTCCTTTTGTGAATACTACAATGGCACCAAAATAATGACCCTCGGTATCAATATGAAAAACACTAAAATAATTTCCCTACTCTTAAGCGGTGCGGCTATCGCTTACTCTGGTTCTGCGCTGGCTGAAAAGGAACAACTCTCAGTTCAGGAAGCCGCAAAAAAATCGGCTAACCCGGTATCTGACGTATGGATGCTAATCACTCAGAATGATTACACCTTTCTTGAGAAAGAAGATGGCCACCATGAAATGCAAAACCGTTTCAGCTTTCAACCAGTAATGCCTGTTCCTATCATGGATGGCGAATGGAACTTGGTGAACCGTCTGGTAGCCAACCACTACAGTTCACCAGGTGACCGTGAAGACGGTGATTTCTTTGAAGGTCGTACAAATGGCATGGGAGACACCGTCTTTCTATCAATGGCAGCGCCTAACCGTGATGACGGCTGGATTTGGGGTGTTGGTCCAACGGTGATCATGCCAACTGGTACTGATGGTTTAACCCAAGATAAATGGCAAGTAGGCCCTGCGGCAATGGTCGCTCGCCTTGGTAAAGAAACCGGTAACCCAGCAAGTATTGAAAGCTGGAACGTTGGTTTCTTAGCTCAGCAATGGTGGGATGTAGGCGGTAGCGACAGCGTTACTGAATCAACCAATCAAGCGGACATCCAGTACTTCTTAAACTATCGTGTCAGCAACACCGCGTTAATTGGTATGACGCCTAATATTCAAATTGATTGGACAAAAGATGGTTCCGACCAATTTACTGTACCTGTCGGGTTAGGCTATATCGATATGTTTAAGATTGGACCGATGCCTGTTCGTTGGGGTGTAGAACTTCAATATTACGTAATGAAACCAGACGCAAATGTTAATACGACCAATCCAGCTGAGTATGTGCCATATGCACCAGATTGGAACCTAAAATTCTTTATTGCTCCTGTTACATTAAACCCGTTCAAATAATCGATTAAAATCCTCCCTAGAGCTGGTCTAATTTATTCAATATTTTAGGCCAGCCTTTTTAGTACTTTTCATCGACTTCTATGATCCAAACCAAGTTAATGAACAATGTTTTCTATCTGTATATGAGCCTTTTCAAATAAATCACTTTACCGATTTAGAGTTATAACTACTAATCGTAATTACGATATTATCAAATCGTAATTCTGGGTAGATACTGGTCAAAACTCTTTCTATTATCCTGCTAACAAATCAATCACCAGCCCAAATAGAAAACTGACAAATGTTTTACTTTGGTATGTCAATTGTCATGGAAGAGCCCCTCGATTGTCGAGGTAATACACGTAATAAAAACAGTCGCTAGAAAGCCGCGCGAATATTAATTCGAACGCTTCATAGCCATTTCATTTACGTCTGCTGACAAATAATAAAGATTGATTTGTAGAGAAGCATATTCGCTTCTTGATACCGAGAATCGGTTGTCTGGACTGTGCAATATCACTTTAAATATCATCTATTACTTTTGTTTATTATGGGCACTAATCTACCCACATAATAGACATCTACTTTCTAAGATGTCATTAAAGGTGACTTCTAGGCTGCAAATTCTCTCTTCTTATTGATGTAGGTTGAGATATGAACTTTATAAAAATCATTTTCCAGAAAATCTGGGCCGTTGTGATGGTCTTGATTAAATTCTGCCTGTTTATGGCGGTAATGTTTGCTGGTGCATGGGCTCTTGCACCGTTAGGCACTATCCATTCTAAAGACATCGACATGTCTCAATTCAACAATCATCCCAATGAAATGATGATGAACTTCTTCCAGATGGAGTACTTCTCTGGTTACTTGTTCTCGGTGACCATTGCTGTGGTATTAGCCGGTGTTTACGGCATGTGGCAGTTGCATGAACTGGGTGTGCATAAAGCAAAAGAACACAAAAGCGCTCACGTACAGATCGTGTTTGCACTGTCACTTTGCGGGCTCTTCATCAGCAAAACATTCTGGGTTATCGCCTTGGTTATCGCGCTAGCGAACTGGAAACATATTGGTCAATCACTGAGTGATGTCATTCGCCGTGGTGTGCAGCCTAAACAAGACGCGACCAATTCAGAGGCAGCCGCAGTCCACGTATCACCTGAAAAATCGGCAACAGAGCCGTCTCAAACACAACAGTCTCCAGTAGAACCGTCTTCAGAAGCTCAGCCTTCAAAAGAACAGGCTTCAGAAGAAAAGACTCCAACAAAACCATCCCCTACAGAAAAAGAGGTCGCATAATGAAAGAGATGATGATTCCATACATCCTAATTGTATGGTCACTGTTTGCGACAGGCGCACTGAAGAAGAACTTCAAAAACTACACGTGGGCTGCCATTGGCGGCGTAACGATTCTTGCGGTATTGGCGGTTATTTCTCGCTTGTGGGCGCCGGTTGATTTAACGAACTCAACCACAGTAAAAGCACCACACGCGGTAATGTCGCCTGTATTTGGCCAACAAATTGATGAAATCCATGTTGACCACAACCAACGAGTAAAAGAAAACGATGTACTTTACACACTCGTCGACATTAACTCTGCAGCTGACAAAGCAAAGATCGAATCTGCCATTGTTAAGAAGGAAGAACAGATCAAGCAGATGACACGAGATCTTGAGCGTGCTGAAACATCACCGCAAATCTTTAATGCGCGTGATGTTGAGAAATACGATTCTGACCTACGTGTAATGAACGCTGAACTTAATTCATTGGTTGCCGATCTTCAAAAAGTGAACTGGGCGCAAGAGAAAAAGACGATTCGTGCTGAGTTTGATGGACAAGTCGCGATTGTCAACATTGCCGAAGGTTCAGTCATGGGCAACATGCACCTTTACAACACCAACAAGAAATTTTTAGAAATGCGAGTTTCTGATCAAACTTACGGATATGTTCAAAAAGGCGATTTCGCAGAGTTTTTCGTTGATGCATACCCAGGTCACGTGTTCAGAGCAAAAGTACACAGCTTCACAACCGGTACTGGCGAAGCGGCTATTTCTCCATTTCAAGGCCCACAGAGTGTTGGTCAACACGTTGTAAGAAATAGTAACGGATTAGGCCGTACCATCGTTCTTGAGATCATCGAACCAGAAGGTTTCGATATCCCAATTGGTGCGGCTGGTGCGGCTTGGATTTCTGCTGAGAAACCGCATCCGTTCTGGGGCTTCATTGATGTTATCGGTGCAGCAACAGTTCGCCTGCAATCTTACAAGTCTTACTTAGGAGCTTGGTAAGCACTTAGATAATCGAAAATATTACTTTTAGTTCTTTAAGAAATGCCCTAGTTTTCAGGGCATTTTTGTATCTATCACAAACCAATCTTCCTAATTTAACCTTCGATACAAATCGAAAAATCAATATAAATAACAACCCAATCATCGTAAAAGCGATATGTCGAAATACTATTAGCGTGTAGATAGCGACCTCTATCCTCTCTATTATTTGAGTCAAGAAATCCAATTCCTGTATCCAAATATAAGGTCACTATCATGACTAATACATTCAAAAAAATGGCTCTTCCTGTTGCTATCGCAAGCGCACTATTTGCTTCTGGCTTTGCATCAGCAACACCTATTGTTGAAGCAACATCAACGGTAGGCCAAGAGCTTCAAACCGCAAATGCAGCTCAATACCAAAACATCGATCTTGATGCACGCTACAAAAGCGAGGTTCTATTCGAACACAAGTCAAACATGTTCTGGGGTAAAGGCGAACGTATCCAGGTTGTTTCTAAAACGGGCGATTCTCTAGCTTACACTGCAGAATCTGACCACGTTCATCCAATCCTAACCAAGCATGGTCGTAAAATGGACCAAGCTATCATCCAAGTAGATGACAATATTTACCTTGGTTACGGCTTCGGTCTAGACACACCAGTCATGATTGAAGGTACTGACGGCATCATCATTGTTGATCCAGGCGAGTCAGTAGAAATGGCTCAATCGGTTAAAGAGCAGTTCCGTCAAATCACAGACAAACCGGTTAAAGCAATCATCTACTCTCACAACCACATCGACCACATCTCTGGCGTGCGTGCATGGGTTACTGACGAAGAAGTAGCATCAGGTGAAGTAAAAATCATCGCTGAAGAAGGCCTAACAGCTGCAGTGGCTAACTGGTCTTCAAACCTAGGTACTCTATTTGGTCACCGCACTTCTTACACAGGTGCTAAGCACGTAGAAGAAGGTGAGCACGGTACAGTAAATGACGGCCTTGGCCCACGCTTCATGCAAGGTGCTATTTCGTTCATCGAACCAAACCTGCTTGTACCAAGCCAAAGCCACATCGAAATCGAAATCGCTGGCGTGAAAATGCACATTGAGAACGTGCCATCTGAAACGAAAGATGAGTTAGTGGTTTACTTCCCAGATCAGAAAATCCTGCACGCTGCGGAAGTACTTCAAGGAGAGAACTTCCCTAATCTTCACACTATTCGTGGTACTAAATTCCGTGACCCATCAATGTTGTTCAAGGGCATCGACGTAATGCGTAAGTTCGACACTGAGATCATGATTAACTCTCACGGTCGTCCAGTTGAAGGTAAAGAAGCGGTAGCTGACGTACTAACGGCTTACCGTGATGCGATTCAATACACGCATGACCAAACTATCCGTTACATGAACAAAGGTATGACGCCGGACGAGCTAGTTGAAGTCGTTAAACTTCCTAAGCACCTTGCTGAGCACCCTTGGTTAGGAGAGCACTACGGTACCGTTGCACATGCTGTTCGTCAGATCTACGTTGGTTACAACGGTTTCTTCGAAGCAGACCCATGGCAATTAGAGCCAATGGCTTACGAGCAACGTGCTAAAGCGTTCGTAGAGATCATGGGCGGCCGTGAGAACATCCTTACGACTGCACAAGCAGCAATTAAGGCTGAAAACTACACATTTGCAGCAGAAATTCTTTCTTACCCAATCACGGTAAACAAGCAAGATATGGAAGCTCGCGAGATGAAAGCACAAGCTTACAAAGCATGGGCTGCAGACCAAGTGAACATCAACTGGCGTAACTGGGCGCTTAACGCGGCGGCTGAACTAGAGAACAAACGTGACTTCTCTAACATGATCAGCTTCGCTTCTGTTGACGTGCTTACTGCGCTACCAAGTAAGCAGATCTTCGACATGATGACTTCAACGCTTATCGCAGAAAACTCGTTAGACGTGAACATGATGCTAACGTACAACTTCTCTGATACGAACGAAGCATTCACTATCGAAATCCGTAACGGTATTGCTCAGTTACACGAAGAAGCAGTAAAAGGCGCAGACGTTCAAATCGACACCACTCGTGCAGTACTGAACCAAATCTTGATTGCGGGTCCAAACGCTCAACAAGTGATTGGTAGCAACCTACAGTCTGGTGCATTCAAGTTCTCGAACGGCGACATCAAAGGCTTCGGTCAATTCATGAGCTACTTCGATAAGCCAATGACTCCAGAAGAGATCATGCTAATCGTTCGTTAATTAGATATACACCAAGCAAAGGCATGCTAAGGATGGCCAGCCGATAACTTAGGGACCTATTGTGGTCCCTTTATCGTTTATTTATTGGTACAGTTCGCAACCTTCACTCAACAATCTCGATCTATTGTTGAAGTAAGAAAACTGCCCTAGTTCGTTTAAGGTTCACACATGCTAAAACGATTTGCTCTCATTCTTTCACTCACATCTTCCCTAACTTTCGCTTGTGGTCTTCACCAAGATACAGGATTTAGTTTAGTGACAGAGCCCGGTTCACTAGAAGTCTTTGGCAACGTCATCACAGCCAGACAAGACGATGAATTCAACAACCTCAATAAACCGGATCATTTTCGACTCTTTGCCATCAAGGCTGCGCTTGCGAAACCCCACCCAAGCAAAATTGAGTTCAACTTATTCGAAGCAATTAAAGGTCATTACAGCCAAGTTAAACTTGAGAAAGGTGTCGATGTGTCAGGTCGAGATACTTTGCCTACAGAGGAAGATCTATTACTGATTACGGAACTCGATGTGTTCGATGCGCTAGCTACTGGCACCATATCTTGGGATCACGCGACACTAAACGGTTTGGTGATCATCAATGGCCCACAAAATAAACGAGAGCAACTTGAAGATTGGCTTAGTGATATTTTTGAAGGGTAGTTGGAATGAATTTATCGAGAATAACAACACCATAATCGAGCCAGATACGGCTCGATTATGGGCAATTAAAGAGTAGCCAAATTGAAGAGACGTTAAATTGAAAAACAGTTATGCCGCTTGAGTTGCGATGGTTTTTCGCTGATTTCGAGTCATCAAGTGATAAACCACAGGTACAAAGTAGAACGAGATAAGGGTGGTTAACACGGTACCGCCGACAATCGCGACCGCAAATGGAGGCCAGAAACCGCCACCAGCAATAATCAACGGCATAAAGCCCCCAACGGTTGTGATCGTGGTTGAACTGATATGTCGAGTACATGACATCACTGCTTCTACCACCGCATCCACATTACCTGATGAAGCCTCTTTATCGAGTTTCAATTCCGTCAGAATGACAATGGCCGCGTTAATCGCTAAACCTGCAATCCCGAGCATCGCGATGATCACCGTAAATCCGAATGGATAACCGAAAATCCACACCGACAACAACCCTAGCCCACCCGCCAATCCTGCTACCATGAAGATGATGCTACTCATTCGGAACGAGTTGAATGACATCACCACCACCAGCACCATCAATACCACCACGACTGCGACATTCGAGATGAGGCTGTTGACTGAATTATCTCGTTCAGCGGATTCACCACCAAAACCAATCGTATAGCCCGATGGCATCTGATAGCTTTCTAGGCGTTTTTGGAATTCATTGAGCACGGTTTGAGGTAAGACACCCGCTTCAATATAACCCTCAATGGTATTGACACGTTGCCCATTACGGCGGGTTATCGCGCCGCGACTGGTCGTCAATTCAAGCTCAGCCAAAGTAGACACATTGATACCCGTAGAATAGACATCTGAGCTTATCGGCAAGCGAATATTACTCAGGTGCGCTAGGTTCTCACGCGCATCATCCGCCACACGAACACGGATTGGCACAGACTCACTGCCCTCAATCACCGAGCCACTTTCACGACCTGTCAGCGTAGTTTGCAACATACCAGCAAACTGGTTCAATGAAATACCATTTAGTTTTGCGGTGTCTTCATCGACCTTCAACCACACCTTCGGCGTACCCGGTTGCAGGGTTTCCCTTGTGTGCGTGACATGAGGGACACCTGCCAGAATCAAGCGAACATCTTCACCAATTGCTTTCAGAGTATCGAGGTTCTCACCATAAACACGCAGCTCAACTGGCGCGGTAAATGGAGGCCCTTGGTTAAGCTTACGTACCAAGATTTGTGCTTCCGGCACCTCTTTATCTAACACCTTTTGCAGCTCAGGAATCAGCGCATTGGCTTGGTCAAAGTTCTCTGTTTTCACCATGGCTTGCGAGAAGTACGGCGCATTGTTTTGCCTTGCTTGCAGGTTGTAATAGAAGGATGGGAAGTTTGCGCCCACTAGCCAATCAATGCGTTCCACTTCAGGGTAACGATGAATGATGTCGTCTATTTTTTCCGAGGTATTTTTCGTCGCATAAATGCTTGCTTGAGGCGGCATGTATACCTGAATCTCAAACATGTCTCGATCTGATGGCGGGAAGAATTGCTCAGTCAACTGAGACATGCTCCAGTAGCCAGTGAATGGAACTAACAACACCAAAGCAATCGTGATAATTGGATGCGTGACACCAAAGCGGACAGAAGACGAGAACCAGCGCGTCAATGCCGGAATTCTTAGGCCGGTCATGTACCAATGGTGCTGCCCTTTCTTGTCGACATCACTGAGTTGTTTCGGCAGTAGCTTGGTCGCTAAGCCCGCAATTAAGGTGTGCGAGATGATGTAAGAGCCGATCAACGAGAAAGAAACGGTAATCGCAATACCACCGACAAATTCACCCGATGCACCCGGCATCAAAATAATCGGGGCAAACGCCAACACGGTGGTTAAGGTTGAACCTAATAACGGCACCCATAAATGCTTCAATGCATTCATGGTCGCTTCAGCTCGTTGTTGCCCTTTCAAACGATAAGCTTGAATGGTATCAACCATCACCACCGCGTTATCAACCATGATACCGAGCGCCACAATTAGGCCTGTCACCGACATTTGGTTAATCGGCACACCGGTCATTTTCATGATCGACAAGGTCAATAATGAGGTTAACGGCAGAGAAATGGCGACTAAGATCGCGGCACGCACGCCTAAAGTGACAAACAGAACAATCAAGATCAGACCGAAACCGATCATCAAGCTTTTGCCTAAATCGTCTAAGCGAGTCTCGGTATAACCTTGCTGATTAAAGAGCACGGTCACCTTAACGTTACTTGGTAACTCTTGCTCAAACTTGCCAATCAGAGCATTAGCTCGCGACGTCCAATTATCAACTCGCAGATCAGGATGCATTCTTGCCGCGACAATCACGCCCGGCTCACCATCAATAATGGCAATCTGGTCTTGTGGGGTTTTCTCACCACGTTTCACAGAAGCAATGTCTTCCATACGGATGATGTGACCTTTGCTATCAGTGGCTATTGGCACTTGCTTAATACGTTCAATAGAATCGAGTTCAGATTTAATTTCTAAGCCAAAGCGAGAATAAGCACTCACTAACTCGCCGGCGGAGTTCTTGGCGTCTGCCCCTTCGAGCGACTCAGCAATATTGGCACTTGAACGCCCTAAGGCAGCGGCATCGGCCGTACGTAAACTGATTTGAATCTCTTCTTGTGGCATCCCGTATTCATCAACGAATTCAGTACCCGACAAAGTTCTTAGTCGCTTAGCGAGTTCTTTGGCATAGCGCCCGAGTGTTAATCGGTCAGGTTCACCCGCGCCAGACCAGGTTAGAGATGCGATGGTTGTGAAAGCATAGGTATGGTCACTGTCGAGATCGGGAGAATGAGAACCCGCAGGCAAAATGGATTCGACGTCAGATAGCTTGTCGCGAGCTTGAGACCAAACCGGCTCAGGCTCGGTGATGGTGTCGTTAAGTTCTAGCGTAACAATTGACACGCCCGGCCTTGAGGTTGAGCTCACGAGTTTAACTTCGCTCAGCTCACGCAGCTTGTTCTCGATAACCTCAGTAACTAAGGTTTCAACACGCTCGGCACTGGCTCCGGGGAAACTAGTAGTAATGTTCGCGTAACGGTTGATGATCACCGGATCTTCTGCACGTGGCAACGTCATGAACGCAGAAATACCACTCACCATCAGCAGTGCGGTCATTAAGATAAGCAGTCGAGTGTTGGAAATAGTCTCTATGATTTTCATGCTATTCCCTATTCAGCAGTCACGCTTGCTGGCTTCACGGTTTGTCCGGGAACTAAACGATGTAAACCACTGGCAATCACTTGTTCACCGTCTTCAATCGCCCCACTCACGTACGCTTGTTGATTGTTGGCAAACAACACCTGAACACTTCGGCGCTCAACTTTGTTGTCTTCACCAATCACAAAGATGTTCCACACACCGCGCAATCCATCAATCAAACCCGTTAATGGCACCCAGTAGCCTTGGTCATCAATCTGCTCATCAAATTTCAAATAGGCAAGTTGCCCTTCTAACACCGACGATTGTTCAGGAAACAAGTAACGCAAACCGACACTGCGAGACTGTGTGTCGACCATTGCGCCCGGATTCAACAGTCTCACAGCGAATTCATCTCGCCCGACGCGAATACTTGGGGCGGAAAGTGAAGTAACCTTTTTCATTTGATGGGCAGGAATACCGATAAAGGCTTCTTTCCCTTCAGAGGCAAGCAGTGTAAGAGTTGGATTCCCTACATTCACTACATCTCCAAGCGAGACAAAGCGTGTTGCGATGGTCCCTGAATATGGCGCACGAATTGTCGATTTCACCAGCTTCAATTGATTGCCTTTTACCGAGGCATCAATACGCAGCAAGTTCGCCTGCAATACGCGTTGCTCACTGGTTAACGAATCAATCTCAGCTTCGGCACTGAAGCCTTTCGCTTTCAATGAACGTTGACGTTTAAGGTTCGCAGCCACCAAACTCAATTGAGCTTTGACTTCTTCAGCCTGCGCTTTCAGTTGGCTAGACTCGGTTTCCAAAAGTTGGGTATCCAATCGAATCAACGGCTGACCCGTTGTGACTGTGTCACCGACATCCACCAGAATCTCATTGACCTTGCCCGCCAATTCAAAACCCAAATTAGCCTGTTGACCCGCCTTTACCACACCGACATACTCACGCTGAACTGCATAAGAGGAAGACAGCGCCAAGGCCATCGTTTCCACCGTTAAAATGGTTTGGACGCTCGATGCCGTTTCAGCGGTTGAATCAACCGACTCTTGGGCTTGTTCCTTTTCGCCACATCCAACAAGAAAAGCCGACAACGCCACTGCCACTGCGCTTCCCTTCATCAATTTATACATACGTACTGTTCCTATGCGGTACTCAATTATGTTCTTTTTTTAGACTAACCAAATCAAACTAGACTGTCTAGTTTGATTGTGTTAAAAATAAGTTTCATCGTTAATGATTGATAAAACCATCACAAAAAGCATAATGCTTAGCGTAAAACGAGACACATAGAACTGAGCACCAACAGGCGCCAAGCAACGAGACAAACTAGGTAACGAGAAGCAAGCACGTGACTAAAATCATCAAGAGTGAACAGAAGAGATCGCAGATCTTAACCGCAGCCAGCCAACTTTTCTCTGAACATGGCTTCAAGATCAATATGGATCAGATAGCCAAAGCAGCGAACGTTTCTAAGCAAACGGTCTACTCTCACTTTAAAAACAAAGACGAACTTTTCGAAACCTGCATGCAAACCAAGTGTGCGGAGCGAGAACTCAGCCCTGCAGCCTTTGATATGGATGCTGCGGTGGGTGATGAGTTGGTGAAGTTTGGTGTGAAGTTTCAGGATTTATTACTTGATGAGCAATCTAGACAAACCTTCCAAAATGCCATTAGCCAAGCGAATACGCATCCAGAGATCGCCTCTATCTATTTAGAAACTGGCCCTCAGAAAACCACCAAGTTACTTGCTGATTATTTGCAGTCGAAAATAGACTCTGGTGATCTCACACTGTCGACATCAAGCTCACCAGTTATTGCAGCACGCCAACTGTTGCTGATGTTTCACGGCAAATCGGCATATTGGGGATTCTTCGGACACGATAGCGGAGAATCTGAAGAAGAAAGACTTCACTACACTCGCGAATGTGTCGCGCTATTCTTAAACGGCAATCAGCCTCGTTAATCGTTCGAGGCCCCTAGTTAATCGTTCAAGGTTCATGTCGCCGTTAGCTCGCATTTGAAGCTGACTCAAGAAGTAACTCATAGAAACGTTTAGCAGCAGGGCCTGTCTTGGCTCCTTTTGGTAAAGTCAGGTGCAGCGGAACGTGATACCCACTGCCATTTTCGACATTCAACACCATTAGCTTGTCACTTCCTCGACTTTCAACAATGTGCTTTGGTAGTCGACAATACCCGACTCCCTGCTCTACTGCGCCAAACGCATGGTCGAAATTATCCACCGTAATACGCTGACTCGACTTCAACCAACCCACATCCTGTTTGTTCCCTTGCTTTTTGCTGCCTTGACTAGTTTGAGCACCTAAATCTCGCACCACAATTTGCGGCAAAGACGACAGTTGATTCAACGACACTGAAACGGCACTTGCTAACGGATGTGAGCTAGCAACTACTGGCTCCATCATCGTAAAACCAAAGGCTTCGGCTGAATAATTAGTAATAGGCAAGTTGATGATAGCCACATCAGCCAGTTCTTGAGTCACCATTTCCGTTGTTTTAGACAGTGACGTTTCTATCACTTGTATCGATGTGGTGTTGTTCTCCGCCAAAAATGCAGCCATCTGTTGATAAAGCCGTTCAAGGCAGCACAAGTGATCAACAGCAACCACAATTTCAGACTCAACACCTTTCGCTAGCTGTTCACTGATCAACTCTAGCTCGCGAGCTTGTTCCAACATACTGCTCGCACGGCGTAACAGTGATTTCCCATCCTCCGACAAGACCGCCCTACGACCTTCCACCTGCACTAAAGTCACGCCTAATTGGTCCTCCAATTTTCTCAGCGCATAAATCAGCGTGGTATGGCTCTTGTTCAATTGCAGTGCCGCTGCCTGAATACTGCCTGCGCGGTCAATCTCGTAAAGGGTTTGCCATTGGTCGAGGGTGGTTTTCAATCTCATCGGTCTAAAATCCTGACAGTTAGTAACTATATTATGAACTTTTCTGTCTGTTTTTTACAGGTAATATCTATTTCAACAGGCAATCAAGCCTCCTATGTTTTGCGAAATGGCCATGAGTCTCAGCGCAATACCAAGTAACTGTTTGGAGAAATAACCATGAAATTATTACAAGTCGATTTTGAATTTAGCGGCCCATTTGGTGAAGAGATGTCGAACGCACTCGTTGACCTAGCAAAATCTATTAACAACGAACCGGGTATGATCTGGAAAATCTGGACAGAAAACGAAGCAGAAAAACTGGGGGGTGGTGTCTATCTTTTTGAAGACCAACTCAGTGCAGAGACGTACCTAGCGATGCATAGCGCTCGCCTTAAACAGATGGGTGTCGACGAAGTACGTGGGGTGATTTTTGACGTCAATCAGCCATTAACTACCATTAATAAAGGCCCAATCAACGGTTAATCGAACTTGTTCATTCGCTGAATGACAACAAAGATACTGAATAGCTAAGTCGCTAAGTCATAAATAGAGAGATACGTAATGAACAACAAAACTTTTCTTAGCCTACACGGCATTATTTACGCAGGGTTTGCCATCGCACTGTTTTTTATCCCAACGGTAATGTGGCCCATGTACGGCGTGGAAATTAATGATAAGTACGCTTACTTTCTCTCTCAACACACCAGTATCTTTTTGGGTGGTATCGCAGCGATAAGCTGGTTGCTTAGAGACATTGAACCTGGCGTGTCAGCTAAAAAGCTCATCCAAGGTTTGGTGGTTACGAATATGCTCGGCGCTATCATCACATTGTATGCGGCGTTTACAGGAATCTTTGTTGGCTTTGGCTGGAGCGACCCAGCATTCTTCATTTCACTATCGGTACTCAGTGTTTTGCAGGCTCGTCGACAACGTTAGTTACTTACTTAACGAGCTAGCAAACACAAAGAACAAAGCCAAACAAAAAGGCACCGGTGAATTGCTCATCGGTGCCTTTCTTCAATCTAATGTAACTGCTCTCAAGAGCCAAGCATTAGAACTCTCCTCAAGAACTAGGCTTATTGTCATGCTCCACAAAAATCAGCTCATCGGTATTAAAGCCGCGCTCTTTCGACATCGCTTTGAATCTCTCCATGACCTCTGGTGCAACCTCAGGTGTTCTTGAAAGCAGCCATAAGTAATCGGTATCTGGGCCCGAAACAAACGCGTATTGGTAATTCTCTTTGTCCAACTCAAACACCACATAAGCTCCGTAGAAGGGGCCAAAGAACGACACTTTTAGATAACCCTGATCGCTGCCTTCGACAAAGTACGCCTTACCTTCCGCTTCGTTCCATTCGCCATCTTCCGCCGAATAGCCGCGGTTAATCACCTTAACGCCACCATCATCACGCAAGCTGTATTCCGCGCTGATGTTATCTAAGCCACGCTCAAACGAGTGGTCTAAACGAGCCACTTCGTACCATTTGCCCAAGTATCTATCCAATTCAAACTGTTGAACGGGCTTTACTGTTTCAGGCATGCCCACGCAACCACCCAATAGAATCACACTAAGCAGCAATAATATTTTTTTCATCCTAACCTCGGCTTGTTTTTATTAGTAATGCGAGTAAGCCTTGTGAAAACATAAACTTACATCCTTGGTAATACGTTAAATCCATTTTTAAAGTTCACCTAACTGTAATTTATTCAGAATCTTATGTGAATTGTTTAGTCTGCGAATGAATCAATGGTGTTTCATTGATGTTCGATATTGAGTCGGAGTCACCGCAAAATATACGGCAAGTTAACTTAATCAGGAGAGCAACTATGGACACTTTATTATTAAAAATCCGCGATATGATTCTTACCACTCGCTTTCTATACTTACTAAACAGTGGAACATGGAATAAATAACAATGAACAATAAGCTCACTTTGCCACGCACTGCATGGATTGCATTATTCGCTAGCCTAGTCTCTGTGCCATCGGCTTTTTCTCAAAGCCTAACCGCAGACCAGATCTTTACCAATGCCGACATATATGGGCATCGCGAGTCAGACTCGATCGTTACCCATAAAGGCAAGATCATCTTCATCGGTGACCACGCTCAGGCGCAATCTTTTCAAGGTCAGAGTACCGATGTCATCGACTTGGAGAGTGCCTTTGTTTTGCCGGGGTTCATTGATAATCATAACCATGTGTTTGAAGCCGCCTCAGAGCTGGGTGGCAATTGCGAACTAGACTCTGAAGCCACATTAGAAGAGCAAATCCCTTACTTAGAAGCGTGTAAAATCAATGCCGAAACCAATGGTCGAGGCTGGCTGATGGGTTATGGCTTTTCTCTTGAGTCGACACTCGACAGCGACTCTGAATACACACCACTTGAGATCATCGACAGTATCTTCCCTGATCGCCCCGTGGTGCTTATGGAGCAAACCTCTCACTCTATGTGGGTCAACTCAAAAGCCTTAAAAATAGCCAAAATAAGCCAACAATCTCCTGATCCACAAGGTGGCGCTTATTTAAAAGACCAAGACAGCGGCAAGCTCAATGGCATCTTATTAGATAACGCTGGCGACCAAATTATGGAGATGGCGTGGAACAGCCAAAGCGAGCTCTTTGAACAAAGCTACCAAGGGTTAATGTTCGGTCTTGAAGAAGCCGCTGCGCACGGCATTACCACCATCGGTGACGGCCGGATGTACTGGAAACGAGGCTGGTATGACGTTTGGCTAGAAGCGGAGCAAAACCAAGATTTGACGGCTCGCGTGTCATTACGCCCTTGGGTTTACCCATCAATGGCGATACCCTCTCAATTAGAAGTCTTCGAGAAGATGTATTCCGATGATAAAAGCCGTCTGTTGCTCGTCGATCAGGTAAAAATATACAGCGATGGCATCTTCATTAACGGTACAGCAAAAACACTCGCGCCCTATTTAGATACCTATCTGCCACAGTCTCCCAATGGCCTAAACTACATTCCACCAGCACAGATGAAAGAGTGGCTAACCGCGCTCGATAAAATCGGTTTTAGTGCGCACGTTCATGCGATTGGTGATGGTGCCGTTCGTGAATCTCTTGATGCGATAGAAAGCGTGCGTAAACAAGGTTCGCAAAAGCCTTATACCCTAACTCACATAGAGTTAATCAATGATGAAGACGTTCCCCGCTTCAAGCAGCTCAATGTCTCGGCGGACTTCCAAGTCGGTTCCGGTTACGTAGCCAAACATCAACACCAATGGGCCGAAGCTTTCCTTGGTGCTCGCCGCGCCAAAGCCATGATGAACTTAGACGCGATACTTAAGACTGATGCCAATATCACCCTAAGCAGTGACTGGAACGTACACGACATCAACCCTCTAGTTGGAATCGCAAATAGCTTAATCATGGGTAAAACAGGCCTAACTGATATCTACACAGCTATCGACGCTTACACGCTCAATGCAGCAAAGAGCCTTGGTATCGAAGACGTCACGGGGTCTATTGAGGTTGGAAAATCAGCGGACTTCGCGATTCTCAACAAAGACATCACTACAGTATCGGCAAGACAAATAGCCAAGACTCAGGTGTTGATGACAGTGTTAAGAGGGGATGTGGTTTTCGAAGACGCTGCTTTCAAAGACATAAATTAGCAAACCAACGTTCGACACAAAGCCGTTTGCTACCAGTTAATTTGCTATCCGTTAGCTCACTTCCAATTGATTCACTAAAAAGTATCAGGGGAAATATAAGATTAAGCTTGCTCAGCGAGCTTGGTATTTCCCTTTATTTTTACAACATAAGTCGTCGCGAAAATCAGTAGAGAAAAAAGCCCACATAAGTAGATGGGATACTGAGGGTTCAAGGTTGAAGTAAACGCAAGTAATGAAGCGACGCCATAGCCTAGAGTATGAGACATAGCGATGTACCCTGCGGCTGCGCCCGGTGTACCACTTTGCTTTTCAGTGGCAAACAACGTGTAAGCAGGAACAAGCAACGCTGCGCCAATCGCTGTCAGTACCATCGCCACAGCTAACGCCCACATACTGGGAATCAAGAACACTCCAAAGCCGACAAGCAAACCCAATGCCCCCCAACGGTACATAACAAACGGTGTCAGCTTTTCTTTTTTGATAACCAAGAGTTGAGTAGCAAAAGTACAGGCAGCACTGATAGTCAAAAGAATCCCGATCGTGTCACTTATTTGATCGGTAGGCCAACGGGTGATCGAATAGATAAGTGGAGAAAAACTGTATTGCAACAACGCGACTGCGGCACACAACAACATCCCGCAAGATAAAAAAGGCAGTAATGTTTTATTCGGTAACCAAGGTGCTTGCCCTATTCCTTCTGCCTTCCGAGTTTCTTCTTTAGGGGTTGGTAACAACATCGTGACAAGTAAAGCAACACACGGCAAAAAGATCATCACGATCAGGGGAGCAAAAGGCGATAACTTTAACGCTAAAATGGAGACCAAAGGCCCAATTAATCGACCAACACTTAGGCCAAGACTCACCGAAGTAATAGCCTGTAAACGGTTTCTCTCACCACACAACAATATCGCCCAATGTTGACTCGCGGGCACCATTCCAGACACCGTACAACCATAAATTATTCGCGCCACCACCAGTCCGATCAAACAAAACACTAGCGCCTTTTCTTGGTCACTATTCATCGCAAAAAAACACAAAAAAGCAAAGCTGACGGCCATGCCTACCAATGCCTGAATGACGACTTGTTTAGGTCCATATTTGTCGCTCTGCCTTCCCCAAAAAGGCGCAGACGGCAGAAATAATATGCTTCCTATTGCGATAAGAATCGACCACGTAGGCAAGCTGAATGCAGACTGTTCCACAAGAAAAGGCAGGGAAACGAGTAAGCCGTTTTGCCCAATTCCCATAAGAGCCGAAGCAAGACCAATAGCCAATAGTTGAAATTTTTTATTTTGTATCACAGACATAATATCGAAGGCGCTAGATAAGGTTGGTAGGTTCGTAGTGGGCACGAGCATATTACAATGATAAATAGATTGATTTAGCGAATAATTATCATTTTGATTTCACTGTGTTACATTAGCGGCTAGCAGCCCATAACTCAACTTCATATTGCATTATGTACACACTTACCAATGCCTCGTTCGAAATCGACGGTAAGAAAATCCTTTCGCCAACGACTTTGACCTTTGAACCAAAGAAGATCACCACCTTGCTTGGTCATAATGGATGTGGCAAATCGACACTCATTAAACTGTTAAGTCGACAAAATACGCCAACAGAAGGTGACGTTTTCTTCAATGAGCAACCACTCGCCTCATACAGTAACCTTGAATTTGCACACCAAGTCGCCTACCTGCCGCAGCACCCACCGATTACTGATGGCGTGACCGTTCGTGAACTGGTTTGCTTTGGCCGTTATCCATGGAAAGGCGCATTTGGACGTTACAGCAAAGATGATTATGCCATCGTAGACGAAGCGATTGAGAAAGTTGGCCTTAACGCCTTTTCTGACCGATTTGTCGCGACACTTTCCGGCGGAGAAAGACAAAGAGCTTGGGTCGCCATGCTGCTTGCTCAGCAAAGCCAATGTATTTTGCTTGATGAACCAACCTCAGCACTCGATGTCGCGCACCAGCATGAATTGCTCGCTTTAATCAGAGAGCTTAATCAGTCACTCGGCTTAACCGTGATCATGGTGCTTCATGATGTCAACATGGCCGCCAAATTCAGTGACCATTTGATTGCGCTTCATTCTGGAAAAGTGATTGCTTCCGGTTCGCCTAAAGATTTGATGACGCCAGAAACACTGATGCAAATCTACGGAATGGAGCTTGCGCTCTTTAAACACCCTGAGACAGGGCAACCTATCAGCTACATCCCTTAAATCAAAAGGAACCTGTTGTGAAAAAGTTCATCACCATGCTGTTCACAGTATTAGCTTTCAACGCCCTTGCTCTAGAGAGCGTTCACGCACTAGAAATCAAACATGAAATGGGCAGTGCCTCTTTCGATGCTACACCTAAAAAAGTGGTGGCTTTAGATTGGGCACTCACCGAAACTGTATTAAGCCTAGGCGTTGAGTTGCAAGGTGTGGCAGACGCACAAGGTTATCAGCAATGGGTGGTAAAACCTGCGTTAAATGCAGACGTGACAGATGTGGGATCTCGAAGAGAACCAAACCTAGAGCTGCTAACAGAACTCAAACCTGACGTCATTTTAATCAGCGAGCATATGGCGGCGGCCTACCACCAGCTCAATAAAATCGCACCTGTCTTGGTTTACAGTGTCTACAGCAAAAAGAAACAACCTCTTGAATCCGCAACTTCGGTTACCCTCTCTTTAGGCAAGCTATTTAACAAAGAACAACGCGCCCAACAAGTGATTGATGAGACAAACAAGAGATTAAGCGATAATGGTGAAAAAATACGTGCCGCAGGCAACTCAGACAAACCACTGATTTTTGCACGCTTTATCAACGGCAAAACCTTACGCATTCATAGCCAAGGTTCATTAGCGCAAGCCACCATAAGCAGCATGGGCCTTAAAAACGACTGGCAAGAGCAGACAAACCTCTGGGGTTTTACCACTACAGGTACTGAAAGGCTCGCTGAACACCAACAGACGAATGTGATGATCTTTGGCCCGCTAACGGAAGAAGAGCATAAGAAACTGACTCAATCCCCTCTTTGGCAAGCGATGGCGTTTACGCGTACAGACTCCGTTTACGAACTTCCTACCATCTGGACCTTCGGTGGGCTAATCGCCGCTCAAAGGTTTAGTGACCACATTACCGAACTGCTTATCCAAAAATAATGGCTACCGCAAAGATCGAAAAAACCGTCACCGGGCGATTCAATACCAAGGCAGCGGCACTACCTGTCGCTGCTGTTTTGTTGATCAGCTCGCTACTGCAAATTACCGCTCCTTACTCGCAAGGGGTTGGCTTGATTTGGGATACGCTGTTTCACTTTGATTCTTCAAATTATCAGCATCTGATTACTCACCTCACCTATTTACCTAGGCTTACCGTCGCTCTCATTTGTGGTTTTACACTGGCAGTCGCTGGGTGTGTGATGCAATTTGTACTGCGTAACCCCATTGCCTCACCTACCACATTGGGTGTTGCTGCGGGCGCAGAACTCGGCATGGTATTAGGGATCCTTTTAATTCCTGCGAACCTAGCAATTCCAGGGTTTATTCCCGCTTTCATCGGGGGCTGCCTTGCAACAGGCTTAGTTTTTACCTTAAGTTCTGCACGAGGCTTTTCACCATTACACATGGTGTTAGCCGGTATGGTGGTCAGCCTATTTTTAGGCTCACTCAACACCATGTTGCTCATGCTGCATGAACAACGGCTTACCAGTATTTTTCTTTGGGGTGCCGGTGTACTGAATCAGAATGATTGGTCGAGCGTGCAGGTTCTCATACCTTTAGTCTCGATCCCGACGCTGTTATTACTGGTTTTACAGCGTCCATTATCAGCGCTGCAATTTGGTGATAATGTCGCTACTTCACTTGGTGTAAACATCAAACAAATCAAATTGCTTTGCTTATCGTTGGCGATTTTTATTACTGCAGCCGTAGTCAGTGAAGTAGGCTTAATCGGATTCGTTGGCATTGTGGCTCCTGCTATCGCTAGGCTTATCGGTGTAAGAGCACTCGCGAAACAGATTCTGGTCAGTGGGTTGGTAGGCAGCTTCATTCTATTGATTGTGGATTTAGTGATTCAGCCCTTCTCTGGCTTCGGTGGCGAACTGCTCCCTACCGGCGCAATGACGGCGCTACTGGGTGCTCCTTTCTTATTGTGGTTACTGCAACGTACCAAGCTGCAGTCCGATCTCAAAAACCGCAGTGAAACCATTGAGCACTACAAATTCGTCAGTACGCGTAAAGTACTGGCCGCGATGTCAGTGCTATTGACGGTAATGTGTGTTCTTGCTCTTACAGTAGGTAAAAACCAGTTCGGTTGGAATCTTGAACTCAACTCATCGCTATTCGATCTGCGTCTACCACGTGTATTAGTCGCGCTATTGGCAGGGATCGGGCTTGCGTTTGCAGGCACGATTATTCAACGCATCTCAAACAACCCAATGGCGAGCCCCGAAGTATTGGGGATCAGCTCAGGGGCTGCTCTGGCGTTAGTGCTCGGCACACTATTTGGCACTGCAGTCGGCCGAGAAGAGCAAATGCTGCTTGGTACACTCGGCGCAACTTCAGTGACTGCCGTGGTTTGGTTGATGGGAAGAAAACACAATTTCGCCCCAACGCAAACCTTGTTAACGGGCATCGCGCTAAGTGCAGGGCTCGACGCTCTCCTGCGCATCACAATGAGCTCGGGCAATGAAAATGCAACCGCGCTCCTCACTTGGCTTTCAGGCTCGACTTATTTAGTCGCGAATCAAGATGTCATTTTGCTCGCCGTTGGGGTTGCCATCATCAGTGCAGTGGCGCTGTCTTTGAATCGCTGGATAGAGCTGATTAACTTAGGCGACGTCACCACAAGCAGCCTAGGTATGAACACAACCGCTGTTCGATTGGCTTTGCTTTTGCTAGTCGCGGCACTAACAACTCTGTGCACCATCGTCATTGGGCCATTAAGTTTCATTGGATTATTGGCGCCGCACATGGCGCGTTCGCTTCACCAATATCGCGCGATTCCTCAAATGCTCACTGCAGCATTATTAGGCGCTATCATCATGGTTGCTGCCGACTGGATTGGTCGTACGCTATGGTTCCCTTGGCAGTTCCCTGCAGGTCTATTAGCCTCTCTGATTGGTGGCGGCTACTTCCTCTATCTAATGAGAAAATAAGCACACACGAGAAGTCACTTTCTCCGCTTAAAGCCCCGCTTGAAGCCTCTATTTGAAGTCGAGGCTTTAAGCGGGCTCTCTTCTTACCCACTCATCAACACACTTGCCAACAAAGCTATCACTAACCGATCAATTCCCTATGAACCGCTAAATTACCAACCAACCTATCCATTGCAACAGGTCGATTAACATTGTCTTTTGGTTACAAAAACACAATTTATGGTATTTAAGCCTTTTTGTGTTTACCATGGAATCAAGATTAAACACATACTCTGAGCGTCATGGACACAACGACAATTACAAAGCTCCAACAAAATTTGTTATTCAAGGTCATCGCGAGGCTAAAAGCCGACAACGCGAAAGCGGGAAGCAGCCTAAACGAATCATCTTTGGCGCAGCAATTCGAAGTATCAAGAAGCCCTATTCGAGC
The DNA here is from genome assembly GCF_041467175.1 of Vibrio sp. 10N.247.310.24. Taxonomy (NCBI): domain Bacteria; kingdom Pseudomonadati; phylum Pseudomonadota; class Gammaproteobacteria; order Vibrionales; family Vibrionaceae; genus Vibrio; species Vibrio sp. 10N.247.310.24. The sequence continues at coordinate 5,004 of NZ_JBFSUD010000026.1, read as the reverse complement.
GGTGCTAAAACACTTGTCAGCGCAAGGCATCACTAAAGTCGTCCCTTATAAAGGGTCTGTATTACAAACCGATGCGGCAGATATCGAAATTTCAGGCCAAGACAACGACCAACAACCTCGCCAAGAACAATTATACCTGCGCGTACTCATGGATTTATTTTTTAGTGAGTTAGGTCAGTCGTTTTCCGAGAAAGACCTGCAACAACGTTATGATGCCAACCGTGGTGAGATGCAAAGCGTACTGCGCCTGTTAGAAAGCGATGGTATTTTTCGTCGCAGTCCAGGATACAAATGGCAGCTTGATGGTGTGTTGAACACCTTAGAAAGACACACCGAAAGTTATCGCTGTCGACTCATTTTCGAGCCTGCAGGCCTACTCGAACCAACATGGACACTTGATAACAGTGCAATTGAAAGCTGCCGAGATCGCCATGCTCAAGCGATTAACGCCCCAGAATCAGTCAACGCCAGTCAACTCTTTAGCCTCAGTGCCGAGTTTCACGAGCAACTTGCCGCATGTTCAGGAAATCGCTTCTTATTGAGCACCATGCAACAACATAATCGCCTACGTAAAGCGACCGATCTCGTCTCGATGCACATTCAATCTTCGGTCACTAAATCGTGCCAGCGTCGCCTAGAGATCATCGAATTGGTGCTAGAAGGTGACAATCAAACGGCCTCGACAAAATTAGCTCAGCTACTGGAAAATGACATTCGAGTCATGAAACGCACCTACAACGACGTAATGACGGTCTCTATGGAGCAGCGAGAAAGTTTAATCAACAGCATCATTGCAAAAAAAAGTTAACTACGTGAGCAGTCAAATCATGGCTGCCCTTATCGTGTCCTTCTACCATCGAAAATGCCATTCTGACTTCATGAACACACGAGGGCCTGTTTACCTTTCGTTGTTAAATTTTGTTCAAAAGATCAACAGGCCCTAATACCTGCACTTTCACACCTTCTGAATTATATGGTTCACACACGCATAAACACTTGCGGAACAAGGCACTGGTTCTGTTCCGCCCGAGTGACTCCCCCCCCCGGCAAACAAGTGTTTCCAAATCTATAAAATAAAATTGCATTTTCATATTGTATTTTCGCAACAAAAACACAATAATAATGATTCTTATTTAGAATTGATAAACTTAACGATAATACTTCGTACTTTAACTATTGAAGTAGTAACCGCTTAGGTGGCGTGAATGCGAACGTATACCAGCTTGAAAGATATCGAGATGAGTATGTTTGGGGCCATAAGTAAGTGACCACTGTTAACCTCTTTTCTAATTTAGGAGGCTTCATTTATTACTAACCAGTAAAGATGAACGCTTGTTTACTTATAAAAAACAAAGTCATCGCACAAATATGAGTCTTTGTGCAGCCTTTTATTGATCAAGATTGAGAACAAAATGAAAACCGAAAAAGGAAGTTTCAAGCTTTCCACCGTTACGCTAGCGATTGTCGCAGCAAGCACAGTGTTTACAGCCCAAGCACAAGAATACACAACCGAAGAGAACATGGTGGTTGTCGCTAGCCGAACACCAAAAGCGATCAGCGATATTCCGGGAACAGTTTGGTACATCGACGCAGATAAAATCGAACAGGAATACCGTGGTGGTAAATCATTAGGTGAAATTCTATCGGCGAGTATTCCCTCTTTAGATGTAAGCAGCGGCGCTCGTACTAACTATGGTCAAAATCTACGTGGCCGTAAAATGCTCGTTATGATTGATGGCGTATCATTGCAATCCTCTCGCCAAATCAGCCGCCACTTAGATTCAATCGACCCATTTAACATTGATCGCATCGAAGTGTTATCGGGTGCAACGTCTATCTACGGTGCCGGTGCTTCTGGTGGTGTCATCAACATCATCACCAAAAAAGCACAAGGTGAAGAGTTAGAATTCGAATCTTATGTCGGTGGTTCATCGGGCTTTAATTCAGGTGAAGATTTCGATTACAAAGTCGGTCAATCTATCTCTGGCGGTAACGACAAAGTTCAAGCTCGCTCTTCTGTGGTTTACACCGAGACACAAGGTGTATTCGATGCAGATGGCGATATTGTTACTCCTGACATTTCACAAGGCTCACTGCAGTTCAACAAGACGGTAGATTTCCTGACAACTGTCGGCGTGAACCTGTCTGAGACCAAAAAGCTCAACTTCCTAGCACAATATTACGATAGCCAGCAAAACTCTCCTTACGGTCTATACATCACCGGGCGCGATTTTGTTGACGTACGTAAAGGGTTTTACTCGGATCGCGAACACGGAACTGAGCGCATCATGCTGAGCGCCTCTTACGTCGATGATCAATTCCTTGGGCATCAGTTTATTGCTGAAGCTTCATACCGTAAAGAAGACCAAACTTACACGCCTTACTTCCAATCTTCTGGTCAACAAATTACCGATGTTATTTCATTAAAAACAGCACTGGCTAAGAGCTTCAATAAGTTCAATATTGTTTATGGTATCGATGCGTATCAAGATCAGCTTGATAGCAATCAAGCGCTTTACGATCGCACCATTGCGAACAATTCAGGCAACTTAGTCAACAAGACCTATGCACAAGTGGGTCGCTATGCAGGTGTTAAAGTCAGCTCTATCGCAGGCTTTATACAATCTGACTATGCGATCACCGATGATTGGACGGTGGAAGGTGGATTCCGCTACCAATACATCTCTAACAAGATTGATGATTTTGTCGGCTACAGCCAGCAGAAGAAAATTGCTGCTGGTAAAGGCAAAACAGCAGACGCAGTACCAGGTGGTGAAACTGATTACGGTGTTGGCTTATTTAACCTAGGTACGATCTACCACCTTAATAACGAGTCTCAAGTTTGGGCAAACTTCTCGCAAGGTTTCGACCTTGCAGACCCAGCTAAATACTACGGACAAGGCAGCTACAAGCTCGTTGGTGATCACTGGAAACTCAACGACAGCATCAACGTTAATGACTCAAAAATGTCTGGTATCAAAACCAACAGTTTCGAGTTAGGTTACCGCCTTGATACTGGCGAGCTAAGCTTGCAAACCGCGGCTTATTACTCACAATCTGACAAATCAGTGAAGTACAACAGAAAGACATTGCTGATTGAAAACATCAATGACAAAAAGCGAGTGTACGGGCTAGAGGCGATGGCTTCTTACTGGGTACATGACAACATTCAACTGGGCGCTTCTGGTCACTACGTCACCTCTGAAGTGAAAGGTAACGACGGTTGGAAAGATGTATCTGCAGGAAGTGCAAGTACTTCTAAAGCAAGTGCTTGGGCAGGTTGGTATGACACAGACCTATCTGTAAAAGTACAAAGCCAAACTATGTTTGATTACGAAGACGACAAAAACAAACTTGATGGCTACACCGTGTTTGATCTAGTGAGTACGTATCAGCTTCCTGTCGGTAGTCTAGGTTTTGGTATTCAAAACTTACTGAACAAAGACTACACCACTGTTTGGGGTCAACGTGCTCAAATCCTTTACTCGTCTCATTACGACTCAGCAGCGTATGACTACAAAGGCCGCGGCCGTACTTACACTCTGAACTACCAAGTTAAGTACTAATTAATCGGTCTGCATAAGCTGAATTAGTCGCTTACTCTAAAGTGTGGGATAGCTAAAAGACAAAAAGGGTTGGCAAACATGCCAACCCTTTTCAATTGAGGGTTCATTCCGAACTCCCCTATGTTTAACTCTACTTATGCTTAAGCTGTCTTTTCTTTCAAGTTTGATTCTTGTTTATCATCAAGCGCAAAGTAGATCTTCGATACAATTACTTCAGCAATCAGAATCGTAAATACCACGGCGAAGAACGCCACTACACCGCCCCAAGGGCCTGTAAAACTCACCTTATCTCCGAACAGAAGGTTAATCGCTTCTAGCATCACGAACTTTGAACCCACCAAGATGATGTAAGTCGTGATGGCGCGATAAACCTTAGGCGCGGTACCCGGTTTACTTTTGAAGTGCTCAGCAATCTTGTGCTCTAAGCCAATAGAGAGCTTCAACAATAACTGCAGTAATAACGCTGCTATCAAAGAAATAGTGAAAGACTCAATGTTGACGAAGTCCCAGTACTCATCGAAAAAGTTAAGTACCACTAAGTCCACCAGCACAGCTAACGTGTAACCTACAAACAGACGTTGTGGTGTGTTGAACCCGTAAACTTTGTCTGATTTAGTCATTCTGTCTCTCTCTAATTTGATAAGTCGCCTTGATTTGAAATACATCTTAGCGCTCGAAAAGGAGCAAAACTTACCATTTTGTGACACCACCAATAATCATTATTCAAATTAATGATTCGACAGAAATCCCCCTTCCTTCTCTTATAGCAATAGCAAAAACACACCCAATTCATCACTGTCACCAAATGGCCATTCTTCAAATGCTGCCCCCATATGATGACTCCATCAGCGACACACACTCATTTCCAAAAGGTGCAGACTATGAAAAAGCTAATCACTAACGTGAACGTATTTAACGGTGTTGATAACAACTTAATCGAGAGCGTATCAGTCCTCATCGAGGATAACTTGATCACGGCTTTGTTGCGTAATTCAATGGAACTAAATCAAGAACCTACGATCTGATCAGCTACCACCACTCTCTCTCGTAGCCTTATGCCTAAACCTTGTTACAAAACAACCAACTGGAAGCAATACAACCAATCGCTCATTAACCGTGGTTCTCTGACCTTCTGGATCGATGAAGAAGCAATAAGTGGGTGGGCGCAAAGCAAACAGAATAAGCGCGGGAGGCCACGTCGGTTCAGTGATTTAGCTATTACGACAGCACTCATGGTGAAACGAGTTTTTTCTATGCCACTGAGAGCGCTGCAAGGATTTATCGACTCGATATTTAGGTTAGCCCATGTGCCGTTAAGTTGTCCGCATTACACCTGCATCAGTCGTAGAGCCAAGCAAGTTGAGGTCTCATTTAAGACTAAAGCGAGAGGAGCGATACAACACCTAGCCATTGATGCAACTGGCCTTAAGGTTTATGG
>NZ_JBFSUD010000025.1:0-61223 GCF_041467175.1 Vibrio sp. 10N.247.310.24 | reverse complement strand
CCACAACGGTATGCTAAGAACAAAAATGCCGTTCACTCTTAAGTGAACGGCATTACTGCACAGAGGCAGCCTTTCGATCAATCAGTCAGTCAGTCAAACAAAGCAGATTAGATTAAACCGAGAATGGGTACTTAATCGCTTCGTGGCATTCGTAGCCTTCAACCCAGAAGTCATCCATCGTCACCCACGTTTCCAAATCTTCTAAAGACTTAATCTCAGGATTGATATGGAATGTTGGCCCTGCTAAAGGCTCACGCTTCAACTGTATATCACGCATAGGTGCGAGTTGATCTTCGTAGATATGAGCATTAACCAGCTTATGGTAAGCCACACCGGCTTTCTTGCCCGTGATTTGCGCCATGATTGCTAGGAACACATACACTTGAACCATGTTGAAGTTCAGACCTAATGGAACATCACAAGAGCGCTGAGTACTGTTTAGGTACAAAGTGTCACCAAGTAGAGAGAAGTGGTGGCTGTACATACACGGACGTAAACAACCCATGTGGAACTCACCTGGGTTATAGAAGTTTAAGATCTCGCCGCGGTCATCAATGCCGTTCGTTAGATCATCAACAATCTTCTTCAGTTGGTCGATATGACCGCCGTCAGGTTTTGCCCATGCACGTCCTTGAACGCCATAAACACGGCCCATGTCGTCTTCACCCTTGCGGTAAGGGTTATTTAGCCATGCTTCATTCAGGTTAGAATTCGCATCCCAAGTTTTAGTCCCTAGCTTACGAAAATCTTCAGCATTGTCGTAACCACGTATATAGCCAAGCAGCTCGGCAACTGCGGCTTTCCAAAAACTTTTACGTGTTGTTACCAGTGGGAATTGGTTATTACCAACATCATATTCAAGGTCAGCATTGATTACGGTTAGGCAGCGCTTGCCTGTGCGTTCATTTTCAATCCAAGTACCGTCATTAACGATACGCTGACAGAGATCTAAATACTGTTTCACACCAATTCCTTACTTCGTTTGTTGTGGTAATTCATCTTTGTAGTGACCACGCTTGTATGCCCAAAGCATCATCAACACACCGATGATAACCATTGGCAGTGACAAAATTTGTCCCATAGAGATAAATCCACCGAACAAACCTAGCTGAGCATCAGGTTCACGTACGTATTCAACTAGGAAGCGGAATGTACCATATCCTGCTAGGAATAACCCTGATACAGAACCAAGAGGACGCGGCTTTTTGATGAACCAGTTCAAGATGAAGAACAGTACAATACCTTCAAGCGCCATTTCATAAAGCTGAGATGGGTGACGAGGAAGCGGACCACCGTTAGGGAATACAATCGCCCATGGCACATCAGTCACACGACCCCATAGCTCACTATTCATGAAGTTGCCCATACGTCCCATACCTAAACCAAATGGAACCAATGGTGCAATCATGTCTGCGACACCAAAAAAGGTTCGACCGTTCTTTTTGGCATACCAAAGCATCGCGGTGATCACACCAAGCAAACCACCGTGGAAAGACATACCGCCAGTCCATACTTTAAATAGGTAGAGTGGATCATCAATGAAAAGGCCAAAGTTGTAGAAAAGTACGTAGCCAATACGACCACCAAGCACCACACCTAGAAAGCCAGCAAACAGTAGGTCTGATACTTGCTCTCGAGTCCAACCACTACCGGGTTGATCAGCTCGGCGATTTGCTAACCAAAGAGCAAACATAAAACCGACAAGGTACATTAGGCCGTACCAACGAACTGAGATTGGTCCTAGTTCAATAAGAACAGGATCGATATTTGGGAATTCGATAAAACCCTGAGACATACTTGGCTCTCTATCTAAAATTGAATAACGGTTAACTCAACAGCTAACAGAAAAGACACTACAGCAGCATAGTGGCTGCTATAAACATTAAAAATACCGCAAAGAATTTCTTCAGCACGGGGGTTGGCAATTGAGTGGCCAGTTTAGCGCCAACTCGTGTGGTCAGTACTGAGGTACAAGATATCGCTATCAAAGCCGGCAGATAAACATAACCTAAGCTATACGCAGGAAGATCATCGACAGAAGATCCATGCCAAATGAAACCTAGCATTCCCGAAATCGCGATAACACAACCGCATACCGAAGATGAGCCGACGGCTTTACGCATTTCCACACCGTGATGGTTGAGGAAAGGTACCGACAAAGACCCACCGCCAATGCCCGCTAAACTTGATACCAAACCAATACCGCCACCACACAACACGGTTTTAGCTGAACCCGGCATCGACTTTTGGCTCTTAGAGCGAATAGACAACAGCATTTGCAACGCCAATACCAAGACAATCACACCAAAGACTTTTGGTAAGTATTGAGCTGGAATCACATCGGCCACGAAAGAACCTAGGAAGCCACCGACCACCACTCCGGGCATCAACCATTTAACGACAAATATCTCTACGTTACCCAATTTTAAATGGTTAATCGCAGACGATCCCGACGTAACGATGATGGTTGATAACGAGGTAGCCAATGCCATTTGCATCGCAAACTCTTGAGGGATACCCGCTTTAGGAAGCAAAAAGAGTAAAGCAGGAACCACCAGCAAACCACCACCAATGCCTAGCAAGCCAGCTAAAACACCAACAATAGCACCAAGGCCTGCTAGCAAGCCTGTCAGTTCATATGACACGTTAAATCCTATTTTTTACCCGCTCGAATGAAGCCTGTAAATTCACGCTCTTCGAAATAGTTGAGCATCATACTATAGATGTCACTTCCATACGGTTTTGATAGCGCCTCATTTGCCAAATCTTGCAGTTCACTAAGCTTAGATTGACGAATCAAATACTTAGTCCTTGCGACATTTGAGGTGTTCATACTTAACGTCTCATACCCTAACCCAATCAAGAGCAATGCACCCATTGGATCACCCGCAAGCTCTCCACATATACACACCGGCAATTGATATTGCTTACAAGTATCATGGATATGTTTCAATGCCATGATCACTGCAGGGTGCATCGATTCATAGACATCAGAGACACGGGAATTGTTCCGGTCAACCGCCAATAAATATTGAGTTAAGTCATTGGTGCCCACCGAAACGAAATCAACTTTATCCGCAATAAGCGGAAGAAGGTAAAGCATGGATGGCACTTCAATCATGATACCGATACGCGGCATACGCACTCGGTTATCAAGCTCATGCACTTCGTCATACGCTTGTTCAATCAGTTGGAACGCGTCATCCAGCTCCTGCGCACCAGAAATCATCGGCAGCAAGATACTCAAGTTATGGCTTTCACAGCTCGCACGTAGCATGGCACGTAACTGAATAATAAAGATGTCGGGGTGATCAAGGGTAAAACGAATACCACGCCAACCAAGGAATGGATTATCTTCTTCTATTGGGAAGTAAGGTAACGCCTTATCTCCACCAATATCCAAGGTTCGCATCACCACTTGCTTCTCAGGGTAACTCGCAAGCACAGAACGATACTGTTTGAATTGTTCGTCCTCTGACGGAAACCTTTGCTGCAACAAGAAAGAAATTTCGGTTCGATACAGACCAACCCCATCAACCCCTTGGTTGATAGCGATGTTAGTGTCTGCACTCAAGCCCGCATTAAGCAGAATCTCGACTTGCTTGTCGTCTTTCGTTTTTGCCGGTAAGTACAGTTCTCGATTGACCATAGAGGAGAGCTCACTCTCTTCTAGAATCAGCCCCCGATACTCTTTGAGCAGGTTTTTAGTCGGCTCAATAAAGATCTCGCCGCTATACCCGTCAACAATCGCTTGCTTACCATTAGCTTGCGAAAGATTAAGGTTAACTCCCATAACAGAAGGAATACCCAAAGCTCGAGATAAAATCGCTGCGTGCGAGTTCGCCGCCCCTTCCAAGGAAATAACCGCTAATAGTTTTTCTTTAGGAATAGACGCTAATACAGAGGCCGTTAACTCACGAACCACCAAAATAATCGGTTTATCTAACGTGCGAAGTTCATGTTCAGAATTGTGGAGGAAATAGAGCAGTCTTTGACCAAGCTCTCGGACGTCTTGCGCTCTCTCCCGAAGGTACACATCTGACATACGAGCAAAACGGTTAGAGTAACTCTCAACAACCTGTCTCAATGCCCAATCGGCTTTGTCGCCTTTCTGAATTTGACTCTTGAGATCCTTACGTAACATGGGATCGTTGAGTAAGTGAGTAAACAGATCAAAGATCGCCAACGCGTCTTTATTGATTTCACTATCTAAACGCTTTCGCATTCGCTTAAAATCATTGAGAGCATTTTCGACAGCGACTGCCAACAGCTCATGCTCCCTTTCAACATTGAGCGTCGAAGCAGGGTAAACATCGGTGAGTTCAGGCTGAGTATTGTCCCACCATAAGTCACCAATCGCCACACCCGATGAAGCTGCAATACCTTTGGTCGCAGGTAGCTTCTGTTGCTCTAACAGCCAATGGCCTTGAGTTTGGGCATGCGCCACAATAACCGCAAGTTGTGCTGAGAGTGTAACAAGGAAGGATTCTTCCATCTCACTGAATAAACGGGGGGACTTCTGTTGAATGACCAATACGCCAAGCACTTGCTTGCGATAGATAATCGGAGTGCCTAGAAAAGAGTGATAAACCTTTTCTCCAAGCTCGGGAAAAAACTTATAAGCAGGGTGAGCAGACGCCTGTGCAAGGTTAATAGGTTCAGCACTTCTTTTAACAAGGCCAACCAAACCTTCGTCAAAACCAATGTGAATACTATTGCCTTTGAAGATCAGGCCTTGAGTTGCCATCAACTCAAGACGCTGCATATCATTATTTGCCAAATACACGGTGCAACATTCCGTCTGCATCGCGCTGCATGTCTCTTTAACCAAAATATCAAGAGCCGTCGACACATCTTCAACTCTTGATACGTGTTCAACTATTTCCCTTAGTTGGCTGAGCATGCTTAACCTCTACGCAATTTGCGCTTTCCTTTTGTTTTTCGCTCTTTAAACGGCATTGCTAAAGATGCGAATTCTTTCATCGCTCGACGGTAAACATCTCGCTTGAAAGATACAACTTGTCGAACTGGGTACCAGTAACTCACCCAACGCCAACCATCAAACTCAGGTGTGCTTCCACGCTGCATATTGATATGCGATTCATCGCAATCTAAGCGTAAAAGAAACCACTTCTGTTTTTGTCCAATACAGACAGGTTTAGAATCCCACCGAACCAGTCGTTTGGGCAGCTTATAGCGTAACCAATGACGACTTGTCGCGACGATCTTTACATCCTTTTTAGTAAGGCCAACCTCTTCATACAACTCGCGGTACATTGCCTGTTCCGGAGTTTCACCTTCATCTATTCCCCCTTGAGGGAATTGCCATGAATGTTGCCCGTATCGTTTAGCCCAGAAGACCTGACCATGGTTGTTACAGATTACAATACCAACATTTAATCGGTAACCATCGCCATCTATCACTGGCCAACCTCTATCTAAATTTTTAATTACACTGATTTTTCCACATATCCCCAATCGGAGCAAACTTAGTGACGTGACAAGCGCTATATTTATGAATAATAACTACGAATATGGATAAGTTTTGCTCAAATCTTAGTTACCCACACAAGAGTGAGACATAGACCACATTTATTCACCTTTTCTGTGAATAACTATGTGAAGAATTACCCGCAATCGTTTTTTTAATCCATAGATTTATCAGAACCAAAAACAAAAAACCACCAAACGACAATAAAAACAATTAAAAATCAATAAATTAAAACAAATCCATCAATTTTAAAAACATGAAAAAATAAAAAGATCTTTTAAAAATCACCCATGGTTAAAGATCAACCACTCCGATGTTTATCCACACTAGTAAGTGAAAGATTCATTTCAAACCCTATTTAGCAAGCATTTTATCCCCTGCAAACCCCTGTTTATTTATCCACTAAATTAATATTTCAATTAATTACCTTCATGTCCTGTGGATAACCATGAGTTTGATCCCTTTTCTAGCAAGGCGATCATTTCTTAACCAGTCGTCATATGGTGATAACTTCTGGTAAAATCATTTTTTTGATCATGCCTTTTATTATGAAACCAGAACCACAAACACAACAAGAGCTGTTAGACAGAGCATATGCTATTGCAGGAATGACCTTCAAAGAGCTCGCCGATGAAGCCAATATGGTTGTACCAAACGACCTAAAGCGAGATAAAGGCTGGGTTGGACAACTATTGGAATGGCACTTGGGTGCGCCAGCTGGCAGTAAACCAGAACAAGATTTTGCCAAGCTCGGGATCGAGCTAAAAAGTATCCCGATTGGTTATTCAGGGAAGCCACTCGAAACCACCTTTGTTTGTGTCGCGCCATTGATGGGCGTGCAAGGCATAACGTGGGAAACCAGTCACGTTCGAAACAAGCTGTCTAAAGTGTTGTGGATCCCGGTAGAGGGAGAAAGAGAGATCCCACTGACAGAAAGGCATGTAGGATCCCCTTTATTGTGGACACCAACCCAAGCGGAAGACGAGATCTTAAAAAGGGATTGGGAAGAGCTCATGGAGCTGATCGTGTTAGGTAATGTTGAACAGATAACAGCAAGACACGGCGAAGCACTGCATTTGCGACCAAAAGCCGCCAACAGTCGAGTGTTAACAGAAGCTTACGGTGCAAGTGGAAAACCAATAAAGACCAAACCTCGTGGTTTCTATCTACGAACTCAATTCACCCACAGATTGCTGACAACCCATTACGCATAGAAAGCCATTACGCATAGAGGTTTTATCTAGCATAGATAGGCTAAAAAATCAGTACGTTATAAACCGTCTCAATTTAGAAGTAATTTCTCACTACAACGCTCGTTAAACATACTCTCTAATGAGGTTTGAGCGCCAGTTCAATATCGCAGTAGCTTTGGTTGGGTTCATTACCAAACTCATCATACGCGTTGTGCAAGCGAAGGTAGGCCTTTTCAAAGCCGAGCCGGAGTAATTCCTCTTTCACTTGATCCAAGGATCCAAAGTGAAGCGGCTCGCCGTCTTGCTTTACCGGTTCTAGCTTGTGTTTGTACTCCACCGCCAGTAAATATTCTGAGATATCAGAGCAACCAATAACGTACACTTTCGGTGTCTGATAAGAGTCTTTGTGCTCTCCATGTAACCACATGTCTAATTGATGCTTCTGCATAGTCAGCCTCCCTTGCTCTATAAAGCTTAGCCGAACTATTTACCTTTACTAGATAACGACTTAAAAAAGCAAAAAAGAGAAGCAAGAGCTTCTCTTTTTTGGCCAGTTCTAGTTCAAAAATTTGCACTTTCGACGCCATAACCATCACTGTGACTTATCTTAGGGGTTGAACGGTGCTATCAACCCCGCAGATTACGTCGGTATTCGCGCACTTAGGACACGACGAAGATGGCGTACTCGGCGCTCAATCGTGACAACTTCAGGCTCAGAAAAACCAATTGGTCGACCATCGGCTTCAAGGCCAATATCTCTCAATAAATGGGTGTTGTTCCATGGTAGATCATATGAACTACGACGAACTTTTCGTTGCCATTCACGCTCTTCACGACGAAGGTCTGCACGGATAAGAACTGTTGCTAGTTTTAAATATACTGAGTGACGCATAATAACTCTCCAGTTGTGGAATAAACTGAGGAAAAATAGCGTTCTAGATAGTATGAGGGCTTCTCACTTAGCTGCTATTTTTCCGCAGCCAAATAAGGGTACGGATCTATTAGTTAGGTTTATCTTGGGTGTTTCGATCGGCCATGGCTGATGCGTGTGACATATCAGTCACCATGTCAGTACACGGATCAAACGACGCGCAAATATGCTGTATAAAATCGAAATGTTTCATTTGCGCCTCCAAGCTAACTAAAAAATCCAAAAAGAAATGGGGTCGTAAAAGCAGACAAGTCTTTGTTAAATCGTTGCTTTCACGGTTAAAGTCTAACCAAGTGAGTATATTATTCAACCGATAATTGGTTAACATTTTTAAAACAATGCATTCGCCTGAAATATTAGTTGCATATTCATTTACATATAACATATTCACTATGATTATATAAAATCACAGCATATCTATCTTAGGGCTCTCTCTATAGAACAGCGGACTATCCTTCAGAAACAAAAAAGCCACGTATGATACGTGGCCCTTGAATTTTCACTCACCGGATAGAGTCAATGAATAGAACGTTCTAAACAACGCCCTCAGATATAAGACCATGTTTATTGAGTAAGCGGTACATAGTTGCGCGTGAAACTCCAAGCTCCTTAGCGGCCAAAGACACTTGACCACCATAAGATTCCAACACAATGAGTAAAGCATCTCGCTCTGAACGTTCACGTATACTTTTCAGACTGCGGCGTTCATCATTCTGTTTTGGTAAATCCAGTTGATGATCCTCAATGATGACAGCATCAGACATCAACACAACACGCTTAATCTGATTCATCAATTCACGAACGTTGCCAGGCCAATGGTAGCGACTCATCGAGCGGATAGCATCGTCTGAGAAGCTCTTCGCTTGCGCATTAAACTCTTTTGAGTACTCACGCAGAAAATGATTCGCTAGCACTGAAATATCACTCACACGTTCTTTTAAGCTAGGAACATGAATACGCAGAACATTGATGTAATGATAAAGCTCTTCATTGAAGTCGCCCTCGATCAATGCCTTTTCAATATCAGAAGAGTTAGCAGCCAAAATGCGAACATCAACCGACTTAGCTCCCTTCGTGGTTTCAATTTTTCCTTCTTGTAAAAAGCGTAAAAGGTTCAATTGTTGATTACGAGGCATCGCTAGGACATCGTTGAGTAAGAGGGTTCCGCCATCGGCTTCTTCCAACATACAAGGCGCTGCCGTTGCTGGGGCTGAAATACCAAACATCTCAGTCTCTATCCTCATTTCAGATAGAGCACGGCAATTCACAGTTAAAAATGGTTTCTGAGCTCGCGATGAATTTTGATGAATGGAACGTGCAATTGTCTCTTTTCCTGTCCCACTCTCACCGTAAATCAAAATACTGACATCTGTGGGGCCAATTCGCTTGACTTGGTCTCTCAAGCGTTTCACCGCCACAGAATCACCGAGTAGGCCCATATTGTTGTTAATACCGTAGTTTGGCCATACTTTCTGCTCAAGTTTGAGCATACCCAGTTGATGACCAATGGTACTCAATAGCTGAGCATCAGGGATTGGTGCCGTGAAAAAGTCGATACAGAAGTTAACGATAAATTGGCAGATTGTATCTGAGCTCAATTGCGATTCACGGATAAAAGCAAGCCATCGAACTTGCTTGTTGTTGCTCACGAGGTTAGCGATACCATTAAGGCTAAACTCATCATGACTAAGATCCACAATGCCAATGCAGGGGCCAATATCAGTAATTAAGGCATCGGCTTTTCGTAAATCTGCACACTGGGTACATTGCCAACCCACTTGTTCTAACACTGATAACCAGGGTTCGTACGCACCACCAACGACGATAAGAGAACCTGGTAAGGAATCCATCTTAAATTGAGTTCCCATCCTTCTTCCTTATTCTGTTTTTATTTTTTTCAATCAGGCTAACACGAGTTAAACGAATCATACGGGTACAAAGTTGCCGCAAGATCGTATTCAGATCCGATACGTATAGTAATGAGACTATCTTAGATTTTTTGTCTCAATGGTAAGACTATGTCATAAATAATCATTTTTCGAATCAAGAGTGCGGTACGAGCTAGGTTTTGACGCTAAAAACCGAAAAAGCCACCCGAAGGTGGCTTTTAAATTACACGGGCAGTAACACCCCATAAGCGAAAATTACGCTTGTGGGCGCATTGCCGGGAACAAGATCACGTCACGGATTGTGTGCGTGTTAGTAAATAGCATCGCTAGACGATCGATACCAATACCTTGACCCGCTGTTGGCGGTAGGCCGTGCTCTAGTGCAGTAATGTAGTCCGCATCGTAGTACATAGCTTCGTCATCACCCGCGTCTTTTGCGTTAACTTGTGCTTTGAAACGCTCGTCTTGGTCTTGTGCATCGTTAAGCTCAGAGAAACCGTTCGCTACTTCACGGCCACCGATGAAGAACTCAAAGCGGTCTGTGAAGAATGGGTTGCTGTCGCTACGACGAGCCAGTGGAGAGATGTCCGCTGGGTAACCCGTGATGAACGTTGGTTGAATTAGCTGAGGCTCAGCCGTTTCACCAAAGATCTCTTCAAGAAGCTGACCACATGTCCAGAACTTCTCAACGTACAGACCCACTTCTTCTGCAATTTTAACCATCAATTCTCTGTTCTGAAGATCATCTTCAGTCAGAGCTTGAATGTTTGCATTTTCAGGTGTGTAGTGTTTGATTGCATCGAACATGCTCATGCGAGCGTAAGTGCCACCGAACTCAACCGTTTCGTCGCCGTAAGGCATAGAAGTAGAACCAAGAACGTCCATCGCCGCTGTGCTTAGCATCTCTTCCGTTAGATCCATTAGATCTTTGTAGTCAGAGTACGCTTGGTAGAATTCCATCATTGTGAACTCTGGGTTATGACGAGGAGAAAGACCTTCGTTACGGAAGTTACGGTTGATCTCGAATACACGGTCAAAACCACCAACTACTAAACGCTTAAGGTAAAGCTCAGGTGCAACACGTAGGTACATGTCGATGTCTAGTGCGTTGTGATGAGTGATGAATGGACGTGCTGTTGCACCGCCTGGGATCACGTGCATCATTGGCGTTTCAACTTCTAGGTAGCCTTTTGAGCTCATGAAGTTACGAATTGAAGACACAAGCTTAGAACGCACGATGAATGTGTTACGAGAGTCTTCGTTCACGATTAGGTCAACATAACGCTGACGGTAACGCATCTCTTGGTCAGTTAGGCCGTGGAACTTCTCTGGTAGAGGACGAAGTGCTTTGGTTAGCAACTCAAACTCTTCCATGTTCACGTAAAGGTCACCTTTACCAGACTTGTGAAGCGCCCCTTTAACACCGATGATGTCACCGATATCTAGGCCTTGGTACTTCTCTTTCAGCACTTTTTGAACGTCTTTCGCTGCGTACGCTTGGATACGACCAGAAGTTTCTTGAATCGCTAGAAATGGACCACGCTTCGCCATAATACGACCTGCGATCGCAACGATGTGGTTAAGCTCTTCTAGCTCTTCCTTGGTCTTCTCACCGAATTCCGCTTGAAGGTCGCCAGCTAGGTGCTCACGACGGAAGTCATTTGGGTGACCGTTCGCTTTGCAGTTTTGGCGGATATGATCCAGCTTGCTACGGCGCTCAGCGATTAGTTTGTTCTCTTCAGGTGAAGAAGCTTCTTGTGTATTTTCGTTTTGAACAGCATCAGTCATTTGAGATGTACCCTGCTTTTATAATTTGGACAGCTATATTTTTGAAAATATAGGCATTTTTACCAATATTATTGGTAAAGCTTAATAGTTGATAAAGCTTACAGACCTGATTTCAGGCTAGCTTCAATAAACTTGTCTAAGTCACCGTCAAGAACCGCTTGAGTATTACGGTTTTCGATGCCGGTGCGTAAATCTTTGATACGTGAATCATCCAGCACGTAAGAGCGGATCTGACTGCCCCAACCGATGTCTGATTTCGTTTCTTCGCTCGCTTGTTTTTCAGCATTTTGCTTTTGAATCTCAAGTTCAAAAAGCTTAGCACGTAGCTGCTTCATCGCTTGATCTTTGTTCTTATGCTGCGAACGGTCATTCTGACACTGAACCACGGTGTTAGTTGGAACGTGAGTAATACGTACCGCCGATTCCGTGGTGTTTACGTGCTGACCACCAGCGCCAGAGGCACGGTATACGTCAATACGTAGGTCAGAAGGATTAATGTCGATCGTAATGTTGTCATCAATCTCAGGATAGATAAACGCAGAAGCAAATGAAGTATGACGACGACCACTTGAATCAAATGGTGACTTACGAACTAGACGGTGAACACCAGTCTCTGTGCGTAACCAACCGTAAGCGTACTCACCAGAGATACGTACCGTTGCGCCTTTAAGGCCAGCAACATCGCCATCAGACACTTCGATAACTTCAGTCTTGAAGCCTTTCGAATCTGCCCAACGCAAGTACATACGCAACATCATTGAAGTCCAGTCTTGAGCTTCTGTACCGCCCGAACCTGACTGTAAATCGATGTAGCAATCTGATGCGTCGTGATCACCAGAGAACATACGACGGAATTCCAGCTTCTCTAACTTAGCTTCAAGCTCGGCCAATTCTGGCTCAATTTCATCGAACGTTTCTTGATCTTCTTCTTCAACCGCAAGCTCTAGTAGGCCATCAACATCCTCAACACCTTGGTCAAGTTGGTCGATCGTTTCTACTACCGCTTCCAATGCTGAACGCTCTTTTCCTAGCGCTTGAGCACGCTCAGGTTCGTTCCATACATCCGGTTGTTCTAATTCTGCGTTTACTTCTTCTAGACGCTCTTTCTTTGCGTCATAGTCAAAGATACCCCCTCAGGATATTTGTGCGCTCAGACACATCCTGCAGACGGTTTTTTATAGGATTGATTTCAAACATTTTAGCTCATCATTTATGAGTAGAATTTAACCGGAGAATTGTACTCAAAAGTGTGACGGAGATACAGAATTTTTTAGAGTGGTGCACCAAGATTCAATAACTTAATCGGATATAAAATTGACGGGCAGAAAAAACACGCAAAATTTGTAAGGAAAGGAAGGGAAACAAGCCCTGTTTTTGAACAGAGCTTGTTGGATTTGGCACTAAATGATGAACCTCATTCAGTGAACGATAACGCTATTTGGCTTCAACTATTTCGCTTCGATATGATCAATCATCAACTGCAACGATTGATTGCCACGAAACTCGTTAATATCCAGCTTAAACGCAAGATGTACCGTTTTCACTGAGGCATCAGGCCAGCGACGTAGGTCAACATTAAAGGCAATACCATCAATCATCACATTGGTTGGGTGGCTTTTGTATAGAGGTTCTAGCATCAATTTAAGATGTTTTTCACCTACCAGTTTTTGATGCAGAACTTTAAACTCACCATCAAAGATGGGCTCCGGGAAAGCTTGTCCCCACGGACCACCTGAACGCAATGTTTCAGCGGTATGCATTGAGAACTCTTCAGGTAACAGCTCACCATCAGACAAGATAATGCCCTTAAGTGCCGTCTCACCGAGTTCTTTACGCACAACGTCATCAAACATCTTGCTGAATCGCTCGAAGTCTTTTTCCATAATGGTTAAGCCGGCTGCCATTGCGTGACCACCAAACTTCAAGATCAGGCCAGGGTTTTGAGTGTCGATTCTGTCTAGCGCATCGCGCATGTGCAAACCTGGAATCGAACGACATGAACCCTTAATGCTACCTTCACCACCATCAGCAAATGCGATCACTGGGCGGTGATATTTGTCTTTGATACGCGAAGCTAGAATACCAATTACGCCTTGATGCCAATCACGTTGAAACAGAGCCAAACCAGAAGGCAAATCGTCTTTACCAAATTCAAGGCGCTCACAAAAAGCCATCGCTTCTTGTTTCATGCCCTCTTCGATCTCTTTACGTGTTTGGTTCAAGCTATCTAACTCGCTGGCCATTCGACGCGCGGCATGGATGTTATTACTCATTAGCAGCTCAACACCAAAAGACATATCATCCAATCGGCCAGCCGCATTGATACGTGGACCAAGCGCAAAACCAAAATCGGAGGCAACTAAACGCTTAGCATCCCGCTTAGCAATTTCAATCAAGGCTTGAATACCCGGACGCGCTTTGCCTGCACGAATGCGTTGTAGCCCTTGGTGTACCAAGATTCGGTTGTTTTCATCAAGTGGTACCACATCCGCAACAGTACCCAGTGCCACTAGATCAATCAGTTCCATCAACTTGGGTTCTGTCATGCCGTGTTGAGCAAACCAGCCCAACTTACGCATATGAACACACAATGCCATCATCAGGTAAAAGGCGACACCCACACCGGCTAGCGCTTTTGAAGGAAATGCGCAGCTTTCTAGGTTGGGATTGACCATTGCATCTGCAATCGGTAATTCAGAACCAGGCAAGTGATGATCAGTAACCAGTACATCAAGGCCTTTCTCTTTAGCAAAGCGAACACCGTCAATTGAAGATACACCGTTGTCGACTGTCATGATCACTTCAGCACCAAGTTCGATCGCCTGTTCGACAACCTCAGGGCTCAAGCCATAACCATCTTCAAAACGGTTGGGTACCAGATAATCAACATTCGAGCTGCCCAACATTCGCAGAGCAAGCACAGACAACGCCGAACTGGTTGCGCCATCGGCATCAAAGTCACCAACAATGATAATGCGCTTTTGCTGCTGAATGGCTTTGAACAACAATTCAACTGCAGCATCAATGCCGCCCAGTTTTTGATAAGAGTGCAAACCTTTCGCAGCTGTCTCTAGCTGGTCAGCACTGTCGATTCCGCGACTCACATAAATGCGCTTTAACAAGTCAGGTAAATGAGCAGGTAAGACTGAAATGTCGACCTCAGGACGGCGTTGGATCTCTATCATATAAAAATGGGCCTGATATCAATCAGGCCACTCCTTAAATCAAAAACAGGGGGAAATAACAGGTAATAAAAATGAAGATTACTGCTCTAAACGCTGAATAATTTGCGCTGGAGGTAAGTAACCACTCACCAACTCACCGCTTGCTAGCACGATAGCCGGAGTGCCATTGATGCCAAGCTCACGACCGAGTTGGTATTGTTTAGCAATGATCTGCTTTTGCTCTGCTAGGTCTTTACCAGACGCTGGCATTTGACGATTGACTTTAGCATCATGCATAGCTGTTTTTGGATCGTCAGACGCCCAGATTGCCGCCATTTGATCGGCAACTTGTCCTGTCGCACCTTGACGTGGGTAAGCCATGTAACGAACGGTGATACCCAGATCGTTGTAGCCTTGCATTTGGCTGTGCAGACGAACACAGTAGCCACACGTAATGTCAGTAAATACCGTCACAACGTACTTTTCGTTATCTGCTTTGTATTCGATAACCGTATCCGACATCGCTGCAACTTTTTCAGCATTCAGTGGAGCTTGACGCTCAGCCAAAACATCACTGAACTTACCGTTTGCATCCAAAGAGTAAAGTGTACCGGCTAGAAAATGATCGCCCTCTGGAGAAGAAAAGATAATACCGCTGTTGGTTTGAACTTCTAAAAGACCATCGATATCCGAAGGAACAATCTTATCGACCTTAATACCGATTTTTTCAAAACGCTTAGTTAACGCAGCTGTATCAATAGCTTGAGCTGGAGCAGCTTCTACGGCTGTTGATGTTGTTTCTACTTTCGCTTCTGATGCATTACATGCAGTAATCATGAGAGGAAGCGCTAGTAGAGGAAGACGGCGTAATACGCTCATTAGGTTCACCTTAAAAATAAATGGATTTAAGCACGTGGGTGATGCTGAGCGTGAATTTGCTTCAGCCTTTCAGTCGCCACATGAGTATAAATTTGGGTGGTCGATAAGTCACTATGTCCAAGCAACATCTGTACGACCCTGAGATCGGCGCCATAGTTCAGTAAATGAGTGGCAAAAGCATGTCTCAATACGTGTGGAGACAATAATTCCGTGTCGATACCAGCGATAACCGAATAATGCTTAATGCGATACCAGAACGTTTGACGAGTCATTTGCTTAGCGCGTTTACTCGGAAAAACCACATCCGAGCTGTTATCACCGAGCAGTTGTGGGCGACCTTGTTCAATAAAAGTTTCTATCCAATCGACGGCGTTTTCGCCCATTGGCACCAAGCGCTCTTTACCGCCCTTACCGATCACACGCACCACACCTTGCCTTAGGCTGATGTTTTCCATGGTCAGGCTAACGAGCTCAGTCACACGAAGTCCAGTTGCATAGAGTAACTCAAGCATCGCTTTATCGCGAAGCTCGATTGGATCGTTTGGATCTGGCGCTTCAAGCAGCGAATCCACTTGCTCTTCACTCAAATCTTTTGGCAAGCGCTTCGGCAGTTTTGGACTGATCAACAGCGCACTAGGATCGTCGGCTCTTACTTTCTCGCGGTGTAGATATTGAAACAAGCGACGAATAGCCGACAACATACGAGCACGGGAAGTCTGCTTAAAGTCAGCATCGGCTAACCAACCTTGATAATCCTGTAGTCCTGAAAGACTAATAAAATCGAGGCGGTAATTGTTCTTTTCCATCCACGTTAGAAGCTTAGACAGGTCGGTACGGTACGAGACAAGCGTATTCTCAGATAATCCTCGCTCCATCCACATAGCATCTAAAAACTGTTCTACTAGACCGTGGTCTGCGCTCTGCCCTTGAGGCGACTGCATAGTGTTACTCACAATATTGGAAACTGTTTTGAGAGTATGCCAGAGCAAATATGAATGCCATAAAAATTACGACTTGAGCGGATAATCGCTGCAATCGAAGTCGATTTATGGTTAGAATTCGCCATCTGAAATTAAAATTGAACGTTTGATATGAAAATTGGATTATTTTACGGCTCAACCACCTGCTACACAGAAATGGCAGCAGAGAAAATTCGCGGCATTATTGGTGAAGACCTAGTTGATATCCATAACGTGAAAGAAACCCCTCTTTCATTGATGGCAGACTACGATCTTTTACTGCTCGGTATCTCAACTTGGGACTTCGGTGAAATCCAAGAAGATTGGAATGAACTGTGGGAAGACATTGCAACCACGCCAATGAAAGGCAAGGTTGTAGCGCTGTTTGGTTTAGGTGACCAAGAAGGCTACGGCGAGTGGTTCTTAGATGCGATGGGTCTATTGCATGATGAGCTGAAAATCGCTGGCGCAGAGTTTGTCGGTTTCTGGCCAAACGATGACAGCTACGAGTTCGAAGCGTCTAAAGCTCTCACTGAAGACCAATCTCAATTCGTTGGTTTGGCGCTTGATGAAGATTCACAATACGAACTGAGCGACGACCGTATCGCTAGCTGGGTTGAACAAGTACTGGTTGAGTACAGCGAAAAGCTATAACCAAACAGAAGTACACTCAGCTAAGTAACTCAGTAGCGAAGTAGCGAAGTAGCGAAGTAGCGAAGTAGCAGAATATTAAAAGATCACAGAATACAAAAAGGCCTCATTACTGCGAAGTAATGAGGCCTTTTCTATTTCATGTCGAAGGACAATGTCATCTCAACGGAAGATTAAACAGTCTCTTCAGCCATCTCTTGCTCTGTTGATTTACCAACGAAGAACATACAGATGATTGCGGCAGTTGTTGGAAGCAACCAACCCATACCGATTTCGAACAACGGCAGCATGTTCATTGCAGATACATCTATACCTGCAACTTTAGCACCATCGATAAGAGCAAACAGTAGAGACACTAATACCACTACGCGGTAAGCCGCTTTTGGATTAGGAAAACGGCTGCGCAAGAATGTCAGTGCGACCAATGCGATTGCTACTGGATAAAGTGCAAACAGAACTGGAACAGACAGAGAAATTAACTGAGAAAGGCCAACGTTCGCTACGGTTGCACAAGCTACACCGTTGATGATTACCCAGGTCTTGTAAGACAGAGGTGTTAGCGAGCTGAAGTAATCAGAACATGCTGATACAAGGCCAATCGCCGTCGTTAGACAAGCCAATAGTACGATCACAGAAAGCACGAGTTGACCTGAAGGGCCAAACAAAGATTGGACGTATAGGCTTAAGATAGCGCCGCCATTATCTGCACCCGCTGCAACTGTTGCGCTTGTTGCGCCCAGGAAGAACAGAGAGATGTAAACAAATGCTAGACCCGCAGCGGCAATACAGCCCGCACTGATTAGGTATTTAGTTGTTGCTGCGCGGTCAGTCACGCCTTTACTGCGAATTGCGTCAACAATCAGCATGCCAAACATCAAAGCAGCAAAAGTATCCATGGTGTTGTAGCCTTCAAGGAAACCTTTGGTCAGTGGCTGAGTGATGTACTCACCGTGAGCCGTAAGGACATCACCTTGTGGGTTAATGAACACAGCAACTGCCAGTACAACCAAACCAACGAATAGTGCAGGCGTAAGTACCTTGCCAATAACGTCAATAAGCTTACCTTGTGACCATGAGAAGAACATCGCTACCACAAAAAATGCAATCGAAAAGAGAGTTAGATGAACTTGAGTCGCATCAATGAAGAACGGCTTCACCGCCATCTCATAAGCAACAAGACCGGTACGTGGTGCAGCAAATGCAGGACCGATGATGATGAAGATCAGTACAGCCATGATAGTTGCTGCTTGCTTAGGAAGATCTTTCGTTAGATGACCCCATGAACCACCCGCCACTGCGACCGCGACGATAGTGATTAACGGCAGACCAACGGCAGTCAGCAGAAAACCAGACATCGCTGGAAGAAAGTGATCACCAGCTAATTGGCCAGCTAGAGGTGGGAAGATGATGTTCCCCGCACCTAAGAAAAACGCAAAAAGCATAAAGCCCAATGCCATTATATCTGTTAGTTTTAGACTCTGTTTCACAGATAATCCTTAATTATATTTATGAGTTTATGTTGTGCTTACATGAATGTTACAGCGAGAAGCTGCCAATCAATCTTTAAAATAGTCGCGCATAATGACGAAACACTCGGCTAGCTGCAAGTCACCATAAAAAAACACCATATAAATTTGCATATATAAACAAAAAGTAGTGAATTAAACTAAATATATGCAGATTAACATAATTATCAACCAATCATTGTTAGCAACAATAGATAAGCAATTAGAATATTAATTTACACAAATAGTTAACATTAGAGCTAATCACTTAAAATATCTCGATAATCAGAATATTCATGAAAGACAAAACGATAAATACTAAAAGCTTCAATTTTAAGAGGTTCTCTATTTGCGGAGGACAGAGCGGCATGCCTGTTAGCACCGATG
This sequence comes from Vibrio sp. 10N.247.310.24, assembly GCF_041467175.1. Taxonomy (NCBI): domain Bacteria; kingdom Pseudomonadati; phylum Pseudomonadota; class Gammaproteobacteria; order Vibrionales; family Vibrionaceae; genus Vibrio; species Vibrio sp. 10N.247.310.24. The sequence continues at coordinate 42,386 of NZ_JBFSUD010000025.1, read as the reverse complement.
GAGTACTACTCGGCTCATGGATTAACCTTGCCCCTGAATCATTAGTACTCGATATAGGCACTGGAACAGGGCTATTAGCCTTAATGGCAGCACAACGTTTTGAGGATGCTTCAATCTCTGCGATCGATATTGATCAGCACGCCATTGATGCTGCCACAGTCAATATTGAGCAGTCGCCTTGGCAAGATCGTATCTCCCTTCATCACGACAGCGTGTTAACCACGGATTTCTCGCAACAATTTGATGCCATAATTTGTAATCCGCCCTACTTCAACTCTGGTGAACAGGCACAGCAAAGTCAAAGAGCCACCGCTAGACACACCGACAGCTTGGATCACCTTCAACTTGCCCAGTGTTGTTTCGAGATAACAACTGATGCCGCCACCGCCAGTTTTATACTGCCGACGCCCGAAGGAGAAGGCTTCATAAAACTTGCCGAGCAATGTGGTTGGTACCTAGCAAAGCGCCTTGATGTGAAAACAACCGACAAAAAACCGCCAAGCAGAATCCTGTTTGAACTATCTAAAGATCCTGTTAGCGAGCAAGATTTGCAGCGTGAATCGCTTACGATCCATCACGATGGCGGTTATAGCGAGGCATTTATTGCCCTTACTAAAGATTTTTATCTCAAGATGTAGCAAATACCATGTGATCCTAATCACTAATGCTTCTATAATGTCCGACTACTCTTTTTTATCGTCTGCTTTTTGAGGCAGAAACATTTATTGCTTGTGGAGAAACAACAGTGATCAGAACCTTTGCAGAACTCGATCTAAACCAAGAGCTGCTTAAAGCAATTGACGAAATGGGCTACGAACGCCCAACACAGATACAAGCTGAAGCAATCCCACAAGCGTTAGATGGAAGAGACGTTTTGGCTTCTGCGCCAACAGGTACTGGTAAAACAGCATCATTTGTATTGCCAGCACTGCAATACCTACTGGATTTCCCACGTAAGAAATCTGGCCCTGCACGTATGCTTATCCTGACGCCAACGCGTGAGCTAGCAATGCAGATCACCGAACAAGCACGTGAGCTTGCTAAATACACCAGCCTGAATATCTTTACGATCACGGGCGGTGTGATGTACCAAGAGCACGCAGATATCTTAAGCACGACTCAAGATATCGTAGTCGCAACACCTGGTCGTTTAATGGAATACATTGAAGGCGAGCGTTTTGACTGCCGTGCGATTGAATGGTTAGTTCTCGATGAAGCAGACCGTATGCTAGACATGGGCTTTGGTCCTGTTGTTGACCGTCTGTCTGCAGAGTGTCGCTGGCGTAAACAAACTTTACTTTTCTCAGCAACGCTAGAAGGTAAAGGTATTGAAGGTTTCACTGAAGACCTTCTGAAAAATCCAGCAGAGATCGATGCAAAATCGTCATTGCGTGAACGTAAGAAGATAACTCAATGGTATCACCGTGCCGATTCAGCTAAGCACAAGCTTGATATCCTAAAACATATCATCACAGAGCAAGCTGAACGCAGCATCATCTTCTTGAAGACTCGTGACCGCCTAGGTGACCTACGAGCTCAGTTAGAAAGTGCACAGATCCCTTGTGTATGGATCCAAGGTGAAATGCCTCAAGATCGTCGTAACAACGCGATTTCTCGTTTCCGCGACGGTTCTATCAACGTACTGCTGGCAACGGACGTCGCAGCTCGTGGTATCGACCTTCCAGATGTGAGCCACGTTATTAACTACGACATGCCACGTACTGCAGATGTTTACCTACACCGTATCGGCCGTACGGCTCGTGCAGGTAAGAAAGGTAACGCGGTTTCTATCATTGAAGCGCACGATCAGCTAATGATTGAACGTGTGGCTCGTTACACTGAAGATGCGATCAAAGAACGCTTCATCGAAGGCATGCGTCCAACGCATAAGAAAGCCGCGGTAACAAAGAAAAAGAAACCGAAGAAAGAAGATAAGAAAGCGGTAGCGAAGCAAAAAATTGCTAAGAAAAAGAAAATCGCTAAGAAAAAGAAAGCCGTTAAGAACAAGTAATCTAACCGCCTTTCAATGATTCAATAAAAAGCCCCATGCAGTTATCTGCATGGGGCTTTTCTCTATCTGGCCTGTCTCGGTCTCTAATATTAACTACAGGCTAAAACCGAGAGTAACTCGTTAGCCAAGGGCTGTTAGTTTTGCTCTTCACGCTTGAAGACTAACTCTTTCGCGTTCGACTCTTCTTCAACGAAGTAGTAACCTGCGGTATCAAACTTGGTTAGCGCTTCCACTGAATCGATTTTGTTCTCAATGATGTAGCGAGCCATCATGCCACGCGCTTTCTTGGCGTAAAAACTAATCACCTTGTACTGGCCATTCTTGCAGTCTTTAAAAACTGGCGTGATGATTTGACCATCAAGGCTCTTCGGCTTCACCGCTTTAAAGTATTCGTTCGATGCTAGGTTGATCAACACATTGTCGCCTTGAGCATTCAGCGCTTCATTCAGCTTATCTGTGATGATGTTACCCCAGAACTGGTACAAGTTAGTACCACGAGCATTGGCCAAACGTGTACCCATCTCTAGGCGGTATGGCTGCATCAGATCTAACGGCTTAAGCAAGCCATATAACCCAGAAAGCATGCGCAGGTGATTCTGTGCGTAGTCAAAATCATCGTCCGACAGTGTTTCAGCATCTAAGCCAGTGTACACATCGCCCTTAAAGGCTAGGATTGCTTGACGTGCATTGTCTTGGGTAAAGGTTTCGCTCCATTGCTCAAAGCGCGCTACGTTCAGCCCAGCAATCTTATCGCTTACCTTCATCAGTGCTGATACATCAGCAGGTGTCAGCTTACGACACACTTCAATAAGCTCTGCAGAGTGCTCAACAAACTCTGGCTGGCTGAAGCGCTCAGTCGCTAATGGTGATTCGTAATCTAATGTCTTGGCTGGAGAAACGACAACTAACATAACTTTACCCTAATCGGTTATCTAACTGGATGCAGCTAGAGTATAGAAAAAACATCAACTTGTCTTTATGACTCTTCCTATTACTTTGATAGACAGATCTAGCTGTAAGTCGCTTACAAAGAAGAATCTCTTACAAAGAAAAATCGATAATAAAGAAAATATCGCAGGCAAAGAAAAAGGCTAAGGTCGAAACCTTAGCCTTTCTAATGATTTTAGGATGAGTGATGAATCACTCCAACAAGATTACTTCTTCTTGTTGTTAACCCAAATACCATCTTCCAATTGAGCCTTAAGCTCTGGGAAATCATCCGCATCGAACGTGGGTACTTTACCCGCGTCTAATTGACGGTTGTAGTCTTTCGCTAGCTTAATCACGATACCCGACAGCAAGATGATCGCTACCAAGTTCACAATCGCCATTAGGCCCATCGATACGTCAGCTAATGCCCATACCGTTGGCAGTGTCGCGAGAGAACCGAACATAACCATACCCAGTACAACGATACGGAACAGCACTAGGCCCTTCTTGTTGTTGTGCTCTAAGAAGATAAGGTTTGTTTCTGCGTACGAGTAGTTTGCAATGATTGAAGTGAAAGCGAAGAAGAAAATCGCTACCGCTACAAAGATACCACCCCATTCGCCGACTTGTGCTGTTAGTGCACGTTGCGTGAGTTCGATACCCGTTACTTCACCGTGTGGTACATATTCACCAGACATCAAGATGATTGCTACTGTTGCAGAACAGATAACAATTGTGTCCATGAACACACCTAGCATTTGCACATAACCTTGTGATGCTGGGTGTGGTGGGTAAGGCGTAGCAGAAGCTGCTGCGTTTGGCGCAGAACCCATACCCGCTTCGTTCGAGAACAAACCACGTTTGATGCCGTTAATCATCGCTTGTGCGATTGCGTAACCTAGGCCACCCGCTGCTGCTTCTTGCAGACCGAATGCACTCTTGAAGATAAGAGCCAGAACTTCAGGCACTTTCTCAATGTTCATTAGCATTACGTAGATAGCGATAGCTAAGTAAGCCAGTGCCATAATTGGAACAATGATTTCTGCAGTGCGAGCAATCTTACGGATACCACCGAAGATAACGAATGCAGAGATAATTACGATACCAACACCAACGTAGCTGCGCTCAAAGTCGAATGCCGTGTTCATTGCGCTTGCAATCGCGTTCGCTTGAACCGCGTTGAATACAAGACCGAATGCAATGATTAGGAAGATAGAGAATAGAACCCCCATCCAACGCATACCTAGGCCTTTCTCCATGTAGTATGCAGGGCCGCCGCGGTAGTTACCGTCGTTATCACGCGTTTTGTATAGCTGTGCCAGTGTGCTTTCTGCAAACGATGTTGCCATACCTAGCATGGCAATTAGCCACATCCAGAAGATAGCGCCAGGGCCACCAGCGGTTAGTGCTACAGCAACACCAGCCATGTTACCCGTACCGACACGTGCTGCTAGACTAGTACAAAGTGCTTGGAAAGAGGAGATACCTGCACTGTCTGCTTTACGGCTGTTTCTAAGAACAGAAAACATGTGGCCGAAATGGCGGAATTGAATGAAACCTAGTCGTACAGTGAAGTAGATACCCACACCAACGAGTAAGTAAACTAAGATAGATCCCCAAAGGAGATCGTTCATCAAATTGATTAAGTCTGTCACGTGAACCTCGTAATTGAGTTTAAGCACCGATCTTGCTTCCTAGCCTTCCTCTAGATCACCTATGCCAGTGTCAATAGTTGTGTCGGCATTAGATTTATATTTATTTGTTGCGATCTAGATTGTAAATGTCGCTTCATGCATCCATTTTACGTATCGGTGTATTTTTTGACGGGCGGATAATGCAGCGAGACGGCCTAAAAATCAATATGAAAATAAACACATATTAAAATGACATTTCACTAATAATACACCTTTTTTTAACACAACTTTCAACAATAGCGCCTAATAAAAGTCACATTGTCAGGACATAATATCAACAAAAACTAAGGCACTATAAAAACAAAAACACCACCCCGTAAAAATGACGTCAGCCTAGGTTTTACAAGGTATAGTGAAGATCTGTGTTTTTTTCTAGGGTAATGAGATCCCTATACTACACGACACAATGCGCACTTAAATGCACTGTAGTCAAAATGCTATTCCATTTGCACAATGAATTAACATTCAATCCCCCCTAATTTAATCGTTTACTTAAGTTTGTTTGCTTGTTTTTTGTACACAAAAATCCCCGAAATGTGTGAGCATGCATAATAAAACAGAACAAAAACTTCATATATTTGAAACAAATGAGAAACAAATCAAGGTTATTGTGAACTTAAATATGATATTTAATGGTTCGTAAGAACGAATCCCACGGAAGGAGATATGCTTATGGATAGCTTTCAATTCGATGAATTATCAGAACTAGAAATGCCTCGTACCACTCAAAAAACACGCTCTAAACCACTCAAACGTAAATGGCGTGAAATTGAGGCAATCAATGATCGTAGACAGCTTGAGAAAGAGCTTAGAGAGATGAACCTAGGTCTCGATTTTAGCCTTGACGATATAAAGCTTTAATCAGCACGATAAGAAATCAGATAGCAAAAAGCACCTGTACAGGTGCCTTTTTTATTTTACGAGGTATTTAATCCGCTCAAAGCGTCATTTGGGAACTAGCCCTCTAAAATAGAGAGCATCTAAAATAGTCACGCTTCAACATGACAACTGGCTAAACGCACTCTTGTTCATTTTGTCGAACACGAGCCGCGAGTTGGCGGTACTCATCAGCAATTGTCTCTCCAAAGACAGGGTCGTCTTCAGGTTGAAGCCATTGAGACTCCACCTCTTGCCAATCTTTAACTGTGAACGACTCAACAATCATTGGTAACACATGCTTCTCTTCATATTCCATGTGTTTTCGTTGAGCTTTAACAAAAGCTTCAAGCTGCTCAATAAATACTTGTTGAGGAACCACCGCATCTTGAAGGATCATATCGACCACACCTAAAAAGTCCGCCGTTTTCTCAGAAAGCAATTGATGCTCCAGTTCCAAGTCTTCAATCACTTGATCACTGCCATATTGCTTAAGGTAGTAACGATAAATAACATCTTCTTTCGGGTGATGCACCTTGTCTGAATGGTCCATGAGATAATGAACCACCTCTGCGATCAGGCTATAGTTTATTTCTCGCTCCTGTTTCAGAAACTCTAACTTACTGTTGAGTATCGCGAGCAAACGAGCCATATAGCCATGCTCTCGTCTTATCCTTTCAATCATCATAGTATTGCACTCCATTACACCTACTGTTTATAAGTGTATATGAAGATAGCAATTTGTGGTTTGACCCTGCTCAGAAAACCATCAATCTACAGTGCCAGTGGTAATGTCCAATCGATAGGCTGTTGATTAATAGAAGAGAGTAGCTCGTTGGTCATCGAAAAATGCTGACAACCGAAGAAACCACGGCGTGCTGATAATGGTGATGGATGAGGTGCAACCAACACATGGTGCTTGTCTGCATCAATCGCTTGGCCTTTCTTCTGGGCGTGTGCGCCCCACAACAAGAAGATGATCGGTTCAGAGCGCTGATTGAGCTCTGCAATAACGGCATCGGTAAAGGTTTCCCAACCACACTTAGCATGTGAGTGGGCTTTTGCCTCTTCTACTGTAAGGACAGTGTTCAACATCAACACCCCTTGAGATGCCCAAGAATCGAGGTAGCCATGACTCGGGATCTCAAAGCCCTCTATATCTTGTGCAAGCTCTTTGTACATATTACGTAGAGAAGGAGGGATTTTTACACCTGGCAGTACAGAAAAAGCTAAGCCATGAGCTTGGTTAGCGCCGTGATAAGGATCTTGCCCTAGGATAACCACGCGTACGGACTCGAAAGGCGTCATATCGAAGGCACTGAACACCTGCTCTTGAGGAGGGTAGACGGTTTTCCCACTATTGCGTTGCTGTTCAACAAACGCGAGGACACTCTGAAAGTACTCTTTGTCACGTTCATCATTAATAATGGATTCCCAAGTCTTTGGTGCGCTCATCGTTTTACTTCCCAATCATCAAGGTTTCTAGGGGCTTTCGCCAGACAAAAAATAGCTGTATCGGCTAACTGTCCTAAATAAGGCTTTAGGGCGTGTTGACCTTTCGTGGTTAAATTTTGTTCGAGATAAAAGCGTTTTAATCGCGGCGAGGGAGAAGTAGCATAGTCATTCTAAGCAAATCTCCCTCAACAAAGAGTAAAACGCTTTTAGCCGAACCCTCCGGGCAGCGTTTGCTGGTCATTTCTACTGCGTTAGCGGCTTCTCATGTAGGCTAGCTACACGTCAAAGCCTCTGCCTTGTATAAATACCCAGCAACTCGCTGCAAAAATCAGCTCGAAAGATCAACACGCCCTATTTATACCTCATACAGCTATCAATAAACATGATGTGTAGGGTTCACTTGTTGATGAATCATAATAATCAGTTCAAGTTGTGTTTATCTCGATTAGCCACTTTTCTGCTGTGTACGGTGGTGCCCGTGGTTATGCACGTGACGGTTTGGTGTTGGTAAACGGCGTGCGACAGCAACAGTTGAAGTTTGGGTGATTGAATACATAAAGGCACCTCCTCTAAGACATCGTGAACTACATATTCACTTTAATACTATGAAAGAAAGGTGCCAATTTTTAGGAGTAGAAGGAAATTAATTATTCCCTCTATTATTACGCGTCTTCGCTCGCTAGCGTTGCTGAGCGATGGAACATCCTAAGTTGTTGAATTTCCTCTTTCCAGATAGTCGAATCAATGGTTTCTAAAATGAGAGGGATACCATTAAAGCGAGAATCAGAGGCTATATACTCAAAACAATCCCAGCCTATTTCGCCTTTTCCTAAAGAATGGTGTCGATCTACACGGCTTGCAAACTCAGCTTTTGAATCATTGATGTGCATTGCTCTTAGATAGTGCATGCCGACAATGCGGTCGAACTCAGCAAAAGTATGATCACATGCTTCTTTTGTTCGTAGGTCATAACCGGCTGTAAAAGTATGGCAAGTGTCTAAACACACACCAACGCGTGATTTATCTTCTACTTGGTCGATGATCTCTGCTAGTTGCTCAAACTTCCAGCCAAGGTTCGTCCCCTGCCCTGAGGTATTCTCAATCACCGCAATCACATCAGGCACCGCTTGATGAGCCAAGTTGATAGACTCAGCGATCTTGGCCAAACATTCGCTTTCTGAGATTTTCTTCAAATGACTCCCAGGATGAAAATTCAAAAGCGTGAGTCCTAGTTGGTTACAACGCTCCATTTCATCAATAAAAGCCGCACGTGATTTCTCTAGCTTCTCTTCTTCTGGTGCTCCTAAATTAATAAGGTAGGAGTCATGAGGAAGGATGTGCTCAGCGCTAAAACCTAACATTTTACAGTTGGCTTTAAAGGCGCTGATGGTTTTGGCTTCTAGCGGCTTTGCTGCCCACTGTCTTTGGTTTTTGGTGAACAGTGCAAAAGCATTGGCGCCAATCTCTCTTGCGCGCATTGGCGCCTGATCAACACCGCCCGCAGCAGACACATGCGCACCAATAAACTTAATATTAGTTTCAGGTTTTGAAGATGAATTATTGTTTGTCATTAAATCACTTTACACTTTCAGGATGCTTAATAATTAAAGGGTCGTATCACTTACAGGTCAATAAAAACACAACAAATGTAGTAAATTTACAACAAATGCCACTGTTAAATATTTTTTATACTTTAAAATATTTTGTAATTACTTTGTTTTCAAAGGTTTTATTGATTTAACTCAAAGTAATCACCTTGAAAAAAATGAGGTTTTTGGTTGTTTTTTGACTTAAATCAATATTAAACTACCACAAACTAGGTATATATTACTCAGCTCAATAAAATTCGAAAGTTAACACCATAATCAAACCACATAAAGTGGACTAGGAGATAGTTATGATCCAAGGTATTCAAATTACTAAAGCAGCAAACGATGACCTACTAAACTCAATCTGGCTACTAGATAGCGAGAAGAATGAAGCTCGTTGTGTTGTTGCTACTTCAGGTTTCGAAGCTGACCAAGTTATCTCAGCTGCAGACCTAGGCGAGTACGAAAGCCGTGAAGTTGCTATCGAAGCAGCACCACGCATCGAAGGTGGTCAACACCTAAACGTTAACGTTCTTAAGCGTGAAACGCTAGAAGATGCTGTTGCTCACCCAGAGAACTACCCACAGCTAACTATCCGTGTATCGGGTTACGCTGTACGTTTCAACTCTCTAACTACTGAACAGCAACGTGACGTTATCGCACGTACGTTCACTGAGTCTCTATAATTTTTAGAGCTTGAATTAGAATACAAAAACGGCGCTCATTGAGCGCCGTTTTTATTTGTTCAACAATACCGATGTAAGTTACGGTTGAACTCGACGAAGCACTGCTTTTAGCGCTTCAAAATCGTTATCTAGATCTTCAGACAACAACTCCATCACCGCGTGTTTTGCTAGCGGACCTGGCAGTTCAATGTCAGTACCTAAGATGTCATCAACCACTTCTTTGAATTTCGCAGGGTGTGCCGTACATAAGAACAGGCCTGTCTCGTTCTCTTGCAGTTGCTCTTCCAATAGACGGTAAGCAATCGCACCATGAGGTTCACACAGGTAACCTTGAGCTTTTAGATCACGTACTGATTCAGCACTCTGCTCATCAGATACTTTACCTTTACCCAAAGTATCCAGTCCCCAACCTTTCAGTTGGCAAAGCTCTTCGATACGTGGCCAGTTGTTTGGTTGGCTCACGTCCATCGCGTTCGATGTTGTCGCAACCGTTGGTTTTGGATCCCATTGACCTGTTTCTAGGTAACGGGGAACCGTGTCGTTTTCGTTGGTTGCTGCAATGAAGCGTTTAACCGGTAAGCCTAGCGCTTTCGCTAATAGACCCGCAGTTAGGTTACCAAAGTTACCACTTGGTACAGAGATAACCAGATTTTCACGTTGCTCTTTGGTTAGCTGAGAAGCCGCCTCAAAGTAATAACAGATCTGAGCCATCAAACGGCTGATGTTGATTGAGTTTGCTGAGTTTAAGCCAATTTCTTTACGCAATTCAGCGTCGTCAAACGCGTCTTTTACGAGTGCCTGACACGCATCAAAATCGCCATCAATCGCTACAGTGTGAATGTTCTTACCTAGCGTACAGAATAGCTTTTCTTGCAGAGGGCTGATCTTGCCTTTCGGGTATAGGATAACAACGTTGATGTTTTCCATGCCGTAGAATGCGTGTGCAACCGCAGCGCCAGTATCACCCGATGTTGCCGTTAAGATTGTGATTTGACCGCCATCAGAAACCGCAGCCAAAGATTGAGCCATAAAACGGCCACCGAAATCTTTAAATGCTAACGTTGGACCGTGAAACAGTTCAAGTGCGTAAACACCGTCTTTCACTTGGTTGATCGGTGCTGGGAATTGGAATGCCGCATCCACTAGTTGATCGATCTGTTCTTTTGGTAACTCACCACCAATTAGAGCAGAAAGAATCTTTGAACTACGAGGGACAAAGTCCTCTGCAAGTAGTGCATCGATGTCATCGAACTTAGGCAGCTCTGATGGGAAAAATAGACCTTGGTTGCGGCCTAGACCTTGACGAACGGCTTGGCCAAAAGAGACTTGCTCATCGTTTTCTTTGATGTTGTACAGCTTCATAACTCACTTCCTGTAACGATCGAACCTTGCTTATCTAAGCGACAAACGTGGACGAATCCTTCTTCATTTTGTACGTAATTTTGTTCTAACCAGCGTGCAACACGCTCGGCGACATCTTGTTCTTTGCAAATGCTAAATAGCGTAGGGCCACTACCAGAAATTCCAGTAGCTAGTGCTCCTGCTGACGTTGCATATTTGCGTGCATCAGCAAACCCTGGAAGCAGTTTCTCACGATATGGTTCAGCAATCACGTCTTTGATCATCTTAGCGGCTAGCTCTGGCTGACCAGAGTGACAAGCATGAATAAAGCCCGCTAAATGACGACCATGGGCAATCACGTCTTGACGGCGATACTGAGAAGGCAAAATCTCTCGCGCTTCGGCCGTCGAAACTTTGATGCCCGGGTAAGCCATTACCCAGTACCAGTCATCAAAACATGGCACTTCTTGACTAATGATACCTAGCTCTTCCAGCATTAATTGCACACCACCAAGGTAACAGGGTGCAACGTTATCGTAATGTATGCCACCTGAAATCTTACCTTCCATTTCACCCATCAGAGCAAGCAGTTCAGTTTCATTCAACGGTTTGCCATGAAAACGGTTCAAGGCATCAAGCGCCGCGACAATTGAACATGCACTTGATCCTAAACCAGAGCCGATAGGCATGTTCTTCTCTAGCGTCATCTCTAGATACTTAACTGAGATACCTTTCTTGTCTAACTCGCGAGAGAACACAACCCAGCAGTCGTAGACAATATTTTCTTTGGTTTCAGTTGGCAGCTTAGAAACAAAGCTGCCTGCTGTTTTTAGCGAGAATGGTTCATCACCGGCTTTAACCATTACTCGGTCACCAAGCAATGTGCCATCCACTGGAGACACAGCGGCCCCCAGCACATCAAAACCTACACTGACATTGCCGATTGATGCAGGAGCATAAACAACAACATCCATATCACTTGAACTCATTCCTAAACTCCTAATTTCCAACCAAGAGTACGCATCACATCAGAGAATACGCCTGCTGCTGTAACTTCAGTACCTGCACCGTAGCCACGCAGAACGAGCGGGATTGGCTGGTAGTAACGGCTGTAGAATGCCAGAGCGTTCTCGCCATCTTTAATCTTAAACATTGGGTCATCGCCATCAACAGCTGCGATACGAACCTTACATTTACCTTCAGCGATCTCACCTACATAACGAAGTACTTTGCCTTCTTCTGCTGCGATAGCTGACTGCTCTTTGAAGTATGCATCCGCTTCTGGCAAGCGAGCCATGAACTCGTCAACCGTACCTGAATCATCAAAACCCGGTGGCAATGCTTGGTCAACTTCAACATCTTCAAGCTCAAGTGCCATACCCGCTTCACGAGCAAGAATAAGCAGCTTACGCGCAACGTCCATACCAGACAGATCATCACGAGGATCCGGCTCAGTGAAGCCGTTATCTTTAGCAATGTTGGTTGCTTGGCTGAGTGTCATACCCTCATCAAGCTTACCGAAAATGTAAGACAGTGAGCCAGAAAGAATACCGTTGAACTTCTCAAGCTCATCACCTGCAGAGATTAGGTTCTGTAAGTTTTCGATTACCGGTAGACCTGCGCCTACTGTTGTCTCGTACATCAACTTACGACGAGAGTTACGCGCCACTTCACGAAGCTGATGGTAGTAAGCCATGCTTGCTGTGTTGGCTTTTTTGTTTGGTGTTACAACGTGGAAACCAGCCGCTAGGAAATCAGCGTATTGCCCGGCAATACCTTCGCTAGACGTACAATCAACCAACACAGGGTTGATGATGTGGTTACGTTGAACAAGTGCAGCTAAACGCGCTAGGCTAAACTCTTCTGTCGCACTCGACATACGATCACGCCACTGTTCTAGCGGTAGACCGTCGCTGTCTAGCAGCAAGCCTTTGCTGTTTGCTAAACCACATACGCGAATCACGATGCCTTTTTCAGCCAGTTTGCCTTGTTGACGTTGGATCTGGTCAACAAGCTCGCCACCAACACCGCCAACACCGACAACGAAGACGTCAAGGAAGTGCTTAGAATTGAATAGGTTTTCGTGACACGCTTTGATTGCTTCTGAGATTTTATCTTCAGGGATAACAGCAGAGATAGCGCGCTCTGAAGAGCCTTGAGCAATAGCAACGATGTTAACGTTCACTTCAGCTAAAGAAGAGAAGAACTGAGAAGCAACGCCACGTGATGTACGCATACCGTCACCCACCAGCGTCACAATCGCAACATCATCCATGAACTCAACTGGCTCTAATAGGCCATCTTTAAGTTCGAGTTCAAACGCATCTGATAACACTTGCTTCGCTTTCACTTTGTCAGCCGATTCAATACAGAAGCTGATGCTGTACTCAGAAGAAGATTGAGTAATAAGGACAATAGAAACGCCTGCAGAAGACATCGCGCCGAATACACGACTCGCCATGCCTACCATGCCCTTCATACCTGGGCCTGATACGTTAACCATCGTTAGGTCACTTAGCGTAGTGATACCTTTGATCGCCAGGTTATCTTCGCCAGTGTCTTGGCCAATCAAAGTGCCTGCTCCCTGTGGGTTGAAGCTGTTTTTGATCAGACATGGAATATGGAATTGTGCGATAGGTGCGATAGTTTTCGGGTGTAGAACTGAAGCACCGAAGTAAGAAAGCTCCATCGCTTCTTGGTAGCTAAGTGATTTAAGAAGACGGGCATCATCCACTAAGCGTGGGTCACAGTTGTAAACACCATCGACGTCAGTCCAAATCTCACAGCAATCAGCACGTAGACATGCCGCTAGAACTGCAGCTGAGTAGTCAGAGCCGTTACGGCCAAGCGTTACTAGCTCGCCTTTTTCATTACCAGCAGTAAAGCCCGGCATGATATTTACGTGACCTTTAGGAAGCGGTGATTGGCGGAAGTTCTGAGTTGAAACATCCACATCCACCATAGCTTCAAGATGATCACCTTGAGCATAGAGATATTCCACAGGGTCAATCAGGCTTGCTGGTTGGCCTTTCGCTTCCAGTACCGCTTTCATTAACTGGATTGAAACTCGCTCACCTTTACTAATGATACGAGCATTTACGTGATTCGGGCACATGCCCAGTAGGTTAATACCATTCACGAACTGCTTAAGTTGAGCAAGAGAGGTATCGACTTGCTCTTGAAACGCAGAGCCATCTACTGACGGCAATACCGCTTGAATCTCTGCAAACAGTGCAGAAAATGATGATTCGATCTCTGAAATCTGTGTGTCAGCTTCACCGTTTTTCAGTGCAGCTTCAATAACAGCGACCAACTTATTGGTTGTTTTTCCTGGAGCCGATAGTACAACGGCTAGCTCTTCTTGCTGGGCATTATTAGCGATGATATCAGCCGCTCGTAAAAAACGATCTGCATCAGCTAATGATGAACCTCCAAACTTTAAAACGCGCATCCCTTTCTCCATAAGTCATAAAAATGGTACAAAAAAAGGCCTGTATCTTGTTGGATACAGGCCTTTTTTTTAAAATCCGTTACTTAGCAGCCTGCCCCAACAATGTGAATGTCGGTAATAATAATGGTGGTGGTCATTACTAGGTGGCTTACATGCTGCATATCAAATTCTCTGCTTGTGCTTTACTCTACGTGTATCAATTTTTACTACTATGCGTCAATGAAAAGTTGCGTTTTTTTTACATTCACACCGTTTTTCAGAGCAAACCTTCATTTAAGAGATAAAACACCCTGCATCAACCTGCCATTCTGAGACTGGATTAACTCATCAAACAAACAGAAGTAATTAGTTGCATATGCAGTCATAACAAAATGCTCTATCGATAGTACAGCGAACATACAAGTCCTGTGCTTTAATTGAACAATAACGTTCGAAAAACAATAATAATGACATCAGGAGTGGGAAATGAAGAGATTACTTATTCTTTTAGTCTTTGCTATGCCTGTCGTTTGTTCAGCGAACAGTTTACCGCTACTGAGCAGTTTGCCTTTGCTCCCCAGTCAAATCGATAGCTCTGCCCATAAGTTTTTTATCTCCACGCAAAGTACATCGAGTGAAAGCTTTGATACGTGGACAGTAGACAGTGGTTATTCTTATAGCTTGTTTTCTGATGTGGATCTTTATGTCGGTACACGAATCAACACTGCTGCACTGAAATATGAGAGTGGATTCTTGAGTGGTGTTAGTTATCAGTTTTCCGAAAGAGTCTCTTTCAACAGCTCTCTACACACCTATAACAATGAAACCGAAGACAGTGAGAAATCGGTAGCCGCAGAGCTTTCCAGCCGCGTGCAGCTAACCGATAATCTAGATATGCATGCCACCCTTGATTATGAAGAGTGGCAACAAGGTGTTGAGGTAGGATTAGGGTTTCGCTTCTAATCTATCCCACTTCTTTATCGATGAGCCCGTTAAGATTCAATCAACAATTCCGTTGAAATTAACACACCATTCCAATCGGCATAAATGTAATCACCGGGCTGAATCAGTTGATTGTGTATAGAGAGCGTCACATTCACTTGCCCAACACCGTGCTTCTCGGTTTTAAATGGAGAGGCTCCGAGAGCTTGAATACCAAGATCCATCTGCGCCATCATCGCAACATCACGCACCGCACCATTCACAATGACGCCTTCCCAACCATTTTCTATGGCTAGAATCGCCAATTGGTCGCCAAGTAACGCTTTTTGACACGAGCCATTGCCGTCTACAACGAGTACTTTGCCGCAGCCATCGGTCTCTAAAACCTCACGAACCTTGGAATTATCGTGATAACAACGAACTGTTACAATTTTTCCCCAGAACGCACCACGCTGGCCGAAGTTCTGTAATGGCATATTCAGTAGCGTGACTTTGCTTTCAAACTCATCACATAAGTCAGGTGTTATATCGTGCATATATCCTCCGTGAGTAAGGCAAACCTATTAAGTCAGGCGAGCCTCTATGCTTTTATATATTATTAAAATTAATCCTTTGTTTTCATTGTTCTATGCCCAATTTAATACGAAATAAAAGTTGATTGAGCATATTTATCTACTAGACTCTAAGGATAGCTTTCAGCTTCCTTGGTTCATAGTCCGGTCTTTAGCAAGCAAGATGTTCGAAACATCTCGAATAATCATTCTTATTTTGGTGCTAAATAGTCACCATAACATTGGTTAAGTTGTAGCCATACTATTAAAGTTTGTTGCGATACGGCAATTGATGTAAATCAACAAAGTGAATGGAATTAACATTCTCGCGTTGTTAGCATGCTGTTAACATTATAGAATCCTCTTAAATCACTAAAAGAATGATTGAAAGGCGTACTGGATCTACGTTATTGGGCAATACTTCAAGGAAGGCAGATAGCTGGAAGTAAGTGTTTTTTTGAAAACTTTAAGTTATCATCAAAAATACATTACCTGTATGTTATGTTTTGCCTAGAATTTATTCTATTAGCACAGTTTCGTCACAAATTTAGGTACCGCCAAATGCAAACCCCGCAGATTCTTATCGTTGAAGATGAGCAAGTAACTCGTAACACTCTAAAGAGTATTTTTGAAGCAGAGGGATATGCTGTTTTTGAGGCTAGCGACGGTGAAGAGATGCACCAAGTGCTATCTGATAACCAAGTTAACCTTGTAATTATGGACATCAACCTTCCAGGTAAGAATGGCCTACTACTTGCGCGTGAACTACGTGAGCAAGCAAATGTAGCGCTTATGTTCTTAACTGGTCGTGATAATGAAGTTGATAAGATCCTTGGCCTAGAAATCGGCGCTGATGACTACATCACTAAGCCTTTCAACCCTCGTGAGCTGACTATCCGTGCACGTAACCTTCTTAACCGTTCAATGAGCACAAGCTCTGTTCAAGAAGAAAAGCGTAGCGTTGAGAAGTACGAGTTCAATGGTTGGGTACTAGATATCAACAGTCGTTCTCTGGTTAGCCCAGATGGCGAAGGCTACAAGCTACCTCGTTCAGAGTTCCGTGCTCTACTTCACTTCTGTGAGAACCCAGGTAAGATCCAAACACGTGCAGACCTTCTTAAGAAGATGACTGGCCGTGAGCTTAAGCCACACGATCGTACTGTAGACGTAACAATCCGTCGTATTCGTAAGCACTTTGAATCTGTTTCTGGTACACCAGAAATCATCGCGACGATTCACGGTGAAGGCTACCGCTTTTGTGGTGACCTAGAAGACTAATTCGATTCGCGCTTCTGCCCGTTTAGTTCTTGCCGTCGATTAGCACTTCTAACCGATAGCACTCTAACCAGTTAGTACTTATAAACAGTTAGTACTTCTAGCAATCGAAGCGTGAACAATCGTTATTAAAAAGGGAGAATGCCAACGCATTCTCCCTTTTTTATTGTTCATTGTTCGCTAAGGTTTTAGTAAACCGTATCTACCTTCACGTCTTTCTCTACTAACCACTTCACGGTTTCGCCATCTTTGAGTTCAATCGCAACATCAACAGGCTTATCACTGTCGATCTCTAACTGCCATACAAAAGCGACTTCCCACTGCGTTTCACTATGTGTTCTTAAATCTAGATCGTCAGCAGTTACCAACAAGGTATCTGCACCCTGTTTAACCGTCACACTCTCAACCGCAAGTGTTGCTGGTAATTGTGAGTCAGACTCTAGGTAGATAGCACCATGCAAAGTCTTATCTTGAGCCTCCCCAATCGTAGGCATTTTGTTGTGCCACAGGTTGCTTTTCATTGTGACTGTCGCTGCAGATACTTCGACTTGATTATCTTGCTGCCATTCTACTTGTGGCGCAGAACAACCCGCTAATGCTACTACACATGCGGCAAATGCTAATTTTTTCATCATTCTTCTACCTTTGATTTAACCAACTCTTTAAGACTTCAATATCATTTTGGTATTCGTTATTTATTTCATCAACCCAATCTGAAATGTTCTCCCACCACGCAGGCATATCTGGAGATTGAGCTTTCTGAGCAACTTGCTGTATGCGTTTCAGGCCAATGGAACCTGCTGCACCTTTAATCTTGTGTGCCTCAGAAACGATACTGTCTTGATCTTTCGCAACCATATTGGAATTCAATATTTCCATATATTCCGGCATCATATCTTCAAACATCACGATACTATCCAAAACAGGTTTCGACCCGACAATGTCAACATAAGACTCTAGCATATCAATATCAAGCAAAGTGGTATCAATCGTTGAAAGAGCCAGCTTACTCGCTGTTACTTTCTCAACACCTGCCACTTTTACAACATCCTTTACTGTATCAATACCCTCGGCTTTCTCAATAACCTCTGGGGCATCCTCAATCAACTCGCTGATGACATCCTGGATTGCACGAACCGACAGTGGTTTACTGATCGCTTCATCCATGCCTTTCTGGAAATACTCTTGCTTATTGTTTAATACATTCGCGGTTAATGCCACCAAAGGCGGCAATTGGCTATATTTCTCGCGGTAGTATTGGGCAATGTCGAAACCAGTCATATCTGGTAACTGGATATCCAGTAATACCAAGTCATAATCTTTCGGGTTGAAAACGATTTGTGCCTCTTTACCCGTCATTACCACTGTCACTTCATGCCCTAGGCTTTCAAGTAAAGAACGAGCTACTGTGATATTGAGCTCAATGTCTTCGACCATGAAAATCTTAAGGTTGGACTGCTTTCTTGGCGTTTTGATCAAAGCCTGAGTATCGTGATTAACTGGAACTCGAATCGAAATCGTAAAGGTACTACCAAACCCCTCTTCACTGGTGACTTCAATGTGACCATCCATCATATTGATCAGCTGTTGAGATACAGCAAGACCAATTCCGGTACCGACAGCGTGTAAATTGTCTGTTCCCGACTTTACCTGATAGTACATCGCGAAGATCTTCTCGATTTCGCTTTCAGGGATACCAATCCCGGTATCTTCTACTTCCATCGTGATGTTGGCAAAGTCGCCATCAATTTCAGCGCTGACCGTCATCACGACACCACCATCTTTGGTGAACTTCATCGCGTTGCTTACAAGGTTCCACAATACCTGTCTAAGACGAGTACCATCCACCTCAACTGCAGATGGGAGATCGGACAATCTTTCTAGATCAAACCTCAACCCTTTCTGCTCTGCCATTAACGCAGAAATGCTTTCGATCTCAACAACGAAATCTTCAAAATTGATAGGGGTTGGGAATAGCTCAAGCTTACGGCGGTCGAACTTATCCATGTCGATAATATCGTTAAAGATATTACCCAGTGTCACCGCACTCACCTTGATGGTTTGCATCTGCTTACGCTGCTCGGTCGTCAGCTGGCTATCCAATAACATGCGGCTCAAGCCGATGATGCCATTGAGCGGTGTTCTTAGCTCATGGCTAATGGTTGAGATAAAGGTGGTCTTATCGCGACTGGCTTTCTCTAGTGATTCTTGGTGCTCTTTACGCTCGGTAATATCACGACCAAAACCAACCAAGCCAAGGTGGCGACCATCTTTACTGTAGAAAGGCACCTTACGCAGCTCGAAGTAACTCTTACGTCCATCGGGGTATTCAAGCCATTGGTCATAGGTCAAAGCTTGGTTGTCAGCAAAGACTTTCTTATCGGTTTCAACAACTTGCTGGGCTACCTCTTTGCTGTAGACATCCCAAGGCGTCAAACCAACTAGCTCTTTTTCTGTTTTGCCCGTGAGTTCTTCAACCGCTCGGTTGCAACCTGAAAACACACCATCTTCATTGCGATAATAAATGAGGTCAGGCGAGGCATCGATAAACGAACGCAACAGCGCCGTACGTTCTGCTAATTCAAGCTGAGTTCGCTCACGCTGAAACACTTCGTTCTCAAGATCATGCATTGCTTCTGCACGCGCTTCTTCGGCTTTTTCACGATCTTCAATTTCTTGGTTGAGCTTTTCGATATTGAGTTGCAGTTTATTGTTGAGTTCTTGATCTCGCTCTCGCATGTCACCCAGCTTAGAGACCAATTTAGCCAACCTTTGGCGAGACTCTTCCAGTTGATCGACCACGACTGAGAGAAAATAGACCGCCCAAGGTGTGATCACTAAACCGAAGAAAACCGAACGGACAATGTCGATATCATCAACATTACCTTTGAGTGCGAGGGTGATACCGACTTGTACAACAACAGCAAGGGCAACAAGCGCTAGGGCGAGTAAGATAGAAAAGCGGACAATCCCCAATTTCACGAGCAGATCCACGTAATACTGGGCAAGATTTTTCATGGGTTTCATTTAGCGCTCCACGCGATAAGACTAGCAACATTCTACCTTGTTTGAAGAAAGTAGGTAAGCTAGCTACATCACACGCAGCAAGAGATTAGCGGTAATATCGAAGGTTAATCAACCAATATTAATACTAACCAAGCAATATCAATACTAGCCAAGCCACATAAATATTAGCCAAGTAATATAAATGCTAAACAAGAAAAAGACGGAGTCACTAAGTTACCCATTCTATAAAGTTAGTGAATAGAGTATGGATGCACTATCGAACGATTTCGACCATCAGATTTCGCTTGATACAACGCACTGTCAGCCAAGGCAACAGCAGACTCCATTTCGTCATCAGGTGTTGGTATATAAGAGACAATACCAATACTCACCGTGATGGAGTCTGACACTGTCGACTTCTCATGAGCTAATCCTAGTTTTTGCACTTCATCATGAATTCGACGAGCGACCATAAGCGCACCTTCTGTGGTTGTGTTTGGGAGAATAAAGCCAAACTCTTCACCACCGTATCGAGCCACGCAATCCGAAGAGCGATTCAACACCTGCTTAAAGGCTTGTGAAACCTGAATCAAAGCATCGTCACCTTGTTGGTGTCCATAGAAATCGTTATAGCCTTTAAAGAAGTCGATGTCACACAGCATAATCGTCAACGGCAATTTCTCACGCACATGATGATGCCACAATGTAGACAGCTGCTCATCGAAGCGACGTCGATTGGATACCTGAGTTAAACTATCCATAAAACTGAGGCGCTCAAGCTCTAAATTGGCTTCTTCAAGTTTCTGCTCGGCGAGGTAACGTTCTGTGATATCACGTGCCATGATCAGTACACCATTGGTACTCGATGCAGGGTCTCTAAAAGGCGACTTCACTACATCATACCAAGTAAACTCTCCATCACTTGAAACCAGTTTGTCGATGTAACGCAACGAGTTACCTTGATGAAGCACTTGATGATCACTCTCTGATACGCGCATATAAATGCTATTTGGTACTACGTCTTGTAGACGTTTACCCACTAAGTCACTGACTTCAGAAATACCCAACGCTGCCACAAATGGCTTATTACACGCCTGGTAAACCATGTTTTCGTTGAAGATACCAATCGAGTCAGGGCTCGCTTCCAAGATGTTTTGTAAAATGGTGTCACGTTGTGCAAGTGCAACTTCAGTATCTTTACGCTTTTCCATTTCCCCACGCAGTTGTTGCTGCATGTCATGCCAATCCGTCACATCGTGACTTATCGAGAGCGTACCTATGGTTTCCCCACTTTGCGAGAGCAAAACACTTTGATAGGTTTCAAGGAGACACCCCTTACCATCTTGGTCTGTGGTCCATGAGCGCTCACTGACACGACCTTTTAAGGCACCACTAGACACACTTAAAGTGCCCTCTTCAGGGCGACCATGCCAAAACTTTTTAAACGCTCGATTACTCGCGACCAATTCACCCTTTTGATCGATGACATAGACCAACTCAGATAAAGAATCCAAAGCGGTACGAGCAACATTGAGATCACGAACCTCTTGGGAAATCTCTTCGTTGGTACTTTTATAAGGGGAAGCATGTATCATCCAAGCCTTTCTACTTCTAAAGTGGATCTTACGACCCACCAAGTTGATCTTAAAAGATTCAAATTCAGAAAGAACCCAAGACGAGAGATATTCAAACGTTCGAGAGTTGATGTGATCAGTGAGGTAATGACGAAAACTATTCTCAGCTTCCACTGTTGGAAAACGAAAGTGAGTACCTATTTGGCGGATACCAAGCAACTGCATGGCTTGGCGATTGGCGTACAAGATCTCGCCACTTCGGATGTCAACAAAATAAAGAGGTGAAGGTGTAGCAAGAAGAAGCTGTTCAATATATGACTGGTAACGTAAATAAATATGCCAGCAGATGAGACCTATCAGCAATAGAACAACGATATATATACCGTAGCCATACGCCCTATCCCATAACCAAGTCATTACCAGTTCCATCTGCTCTCAATCTATACTTATAAATTCTGTGAGGGAAATGTTACCACTATTTGTTGGTTTTATCTGCTGTTACCTACAGTCACCCATCCCTATCAATTGGTCGCGTTTAAAACAGGTTGCGTGTACTCGAATGCAAAGCCTGTTTTAATGCCTTGTGCGCCGGTTTTATCAAGCGAACGACCAATCTCAGTCATCGCCAACCAACGGTTCTCACACCATAAAGGGGAGAGTAGTGTCGGGCGTCTCGCCGCAGAAGATACACGATGATAAACCACGTCCGCTGGTGTGCGTTGAATGATCTCACTCGCGATATCAATGTACTCCTCAAGGCTTGGTGCTTCTAGCTTTCCTGCCTTCCAGGCTTTAGCCATAGTACTGCCTTCAACAATATGAAGCCCGTGAAGCTTGATACCATCAGTGCCAGCTGCTAATACCTTCTCTAGAGTTTCAAGGTTATCCGCTTTGGTTTCTTTGGGCAGGCCGACAATAAGGTGAGTACATACCTTGATTCCTAAAGCACGTGCGCGCTGGGTGATCGTTTCATACACAGTGAAATCGTGTCCGCGGTTAATTCGCTTGAGGGTTTTATCATTGGCTGTTTGCAGGCCGAGCTCTAGCCAAATTTCGTAACCTTGCTTAACGTACTCCGCGAGCAGGTCCAGTACTGCATCAGGCACGCAGTCTGGTCTCGTGCCAACACAAAGGCCAACAATCTCTGCTCCGGGTGCTTTTAGAGCCTCTTCATACATATTCTTGAGTACCTGCACCTCAGCGTAAGTACTGGTGTACGCCTGAAAATAAGCAAGATACTTCTTGGCACGAGCGATTTCACCCGCACGATCTGTTAATTGATCAGCAATACTTTGAACTTGAGTTTGTTCATCGGCAAAAGAAGCTACGTTGCAGAAGGTACAACCGCCACGGCCAATTGTCCCGTCTCGGTTTGGGCAACTAAACCCACCGTGAAGTGTCAGCTTGTGAACCTTCTCGCCATAACGACGTTGGAGATCTTGGCCGATAGTATTAACTAACTCGTGTAATTGCATATTTTCAAAGCACTCAAGTAAATAAGAATGAATATCAGTCTTTTTTGAAAAAAAATTACATCCCTGCAAAATTCGACCAATTAGTTTACGCAAGGATTTTTGCGAGCAACCTATCAAATATCAATAAACATGCAAAAAATAAGCTCTATTTGCCTAATGTTGCACATTTGTTAGGCATTAAATTCAAAACAAAACGAAAAAAATGGTCTACATCGGTTAACTTTCATTGCAATTCGCCTAGACAAAATTGTAGGATACTTACACATATTGGCTATTTCTGAGTGTTTACTTACATCGAAAACTTGCCAATAAGTCGGTGATATCTAACTCCCACCTATATAAACCACTAGTTTGTGGTTAAAAACAAACGGATATCACTAAGGATTGTTTTTCTCGCAATACTTTTCCTGCGAGATACGGAAAGGATTCAAACCGCCAGCATAGGCAGGTTTAGACCCATAAATATAAAAGGACAAGGCTGACTTTATACAAATAAGTTGCGCCTAGATTTAACTGGAAGGATGTATCTATGGTAGATCAAGAGCAGAACTCACAGGGTCTGTATACTCCTGAATTGGAGCATGACGCTTGTGGTATCGGTTTTGTTGCTCATCTTAAGAATCGCAAATCTCATGATGTAGTAACTCAAGCACTCGATATGCTTGCACGTATGGAACACCGTGGCGGCCAAGGCTGTGATCCGTGTTCTGGTGATGGTGCAGGTATCCTGCTACAGAAGCCACACGAATTCTTACTAGAAGAAGCCGTAAAGCTTGGAATTAAACTGCCATCTTTTGAAAAATATGGTGTTGGTGTTGTACTTTTCCCTAAGGATGAATACAAACGTGCACAGTGTCGTGACATTCTAGAACGCAATGCACAGCGCCTTGAGTTAGAAGTGATCGGTTACCGAGAACTTCCAACTGACAATTCAATGATTGGTGCTGACCCACTAAGCACTGAACCTCAATTTGAACACGTATTTATTTCTGGCGGCCCTGGTATCACACCAGAAGAGCTTGAGCGTAAACTGTATGTTCTACGTAACTACACTGTTCGTGTATGCCTAGAAAGCGTGTCAAACATCGGTGACGACTTCTACATCAACTCTATGTCTTACAAGACATTGGTGTACAAAGGTCAGCTAACAACAGAACAAGTTCCTCAGTACTTCCTAGACCTGCAAAACCCAACTATGGTGACAGCTCTAGCACTTGTACACTCTCGCTTCTCTACCAATACATTCCCTCGTTGGCGTCTGGCTCAGCCTTTCCGTTACATAGCGCATAATGGCGAAATCAATACGGTTCGCGGCAATCTAAACTGGATGAAAGCACGTGAAGCAATCCTAGAGTCGGATCTGTTTACACAAGCTGAAATCGACATGCTGCTTCCTATCTGTCAGGAAGGTAGCTCGGATTCATCAAACTTCGATATGGCGCTTGAGCTACTTGTTCTTTCAGGTCGTACTCTGCCACACGCATTAATGATGATGATCCCTGAAGCATGGCAAGAAAACAAAAACATGGATCCAACTCGTCGTGCGTTCTACCAGTACCACGCGAACGTAATGGAACCATGGGATGGCCCAGCTTCTGTCTGCTTCACTGATGGTGTTCAAGTTGGTGCAACGCTTGACCGTAACGGTCTGCGTCCTTCTCGCTACACAGTAACGAAAGACGACTTCCTAGTGATGGCGTCTGAATCTGGTGTTGTTGAGATCGCTCCCGAAAACGTTGAATACCGTGGTCGTTTACAACCAGGTCGTATCTTCGTTGCTGACCTTGAGCAAGGCCGCATCATTTCTGACGAAGAAGTGAAAGACGGTATTGCTAAAGCACAACCCTACGAAAAATGGGTTGAAGAGAACCTTCTGAGCTTGAAAAAGCTACCTGATGCGAACAACGAATTTAACCAACCTTCTCCAGAAAAGTTGCTTCATAAACAACAATCGTTTGGTGTGAGCTCTGAAGAAGTAAACGAAATCATTCTACCTCTTGCAAAAACAGGCTACGAGCCACTTTCTGCAATGGGCGCTGACTGGCCGCTAGCGATTCTTTCTCATCAATCGCAGCACCTTTCAAACTACTTCAAGCAATTATTTGCACAAGTAACAAACCCGCCAATCGATCCGATTCGTGAGCGTATGGTTATGTCTCTGAACACTTACCTAGGTAAGGATCAGAACCTACTTGCTGAAACGCCTGAACACTGTCAAAAAGTAGAACTTGAGTCTCCAGTTCTGTCTAACTCTGAGTTAGAGAAGCTACGTGCAATCGATAACGAGCACCTTCAAGCGAAGACGCTGGATATCGTATTCCAAGCAAATGGAGACAACGGCAAGTTAGAGCGCGCACTTAAGCGTATCTGCCAATACGCAGAAGACGCTGTGATTGATGGCTACTCTATCATCCTACTGACAGACCGTGCGGTTAACTCTACCCACGCCGCTATTCCAGCAATGCTGGCAGTTGGCGCGGTTCACCACCATCTTATCCGTAAAGGTCTAAGAGCTAAGTGTGACATTGTTGTTGAAACGGGCGATGCTCGCGAGACACACCACTTTGCAACGCTTATCGGCTACGGTGCGAACGCAGTTAACCCATACCTAGTTATTGAAACGATTGTTGAACTGCAACGTACGAAGAAGCTCGATCCAAACGTACACCCGCGTGAGTTATTCGATAACTACCGTAAAGGTGTCAACGGCGGTCTACTGAAGATCTTCTCTAAGATGGGGATCTCTACGCTACAGTCTTACCACGGTGCACAAATCTTTGAAGCACTTGGTGTAAGCAAGTCAGTAGTTGAAAAATACTTCACTGGTACTGTTTCTCGTATCCAAGGTCTAACGATCGATGATATCGCACGAGAAGTGCTAGTTCGTCACCGTGTTGGTTACCCAGCTCGTGAAATCCCAGCTCAGATCCTTGATGTTGGCGGTGTTTACCAGTGGAAACAACGTGGTGAGAAGCACCTATTCAACCCTGAAACGATTTCTCTACTTCAAGAATCGACGCGTAATAAAGATTACGGTCAGTTCAAGAAGTACGCAAAAGCAGTCGATGACCAAGGCGACAACGCAGCAACGCTACGTAGTCAACTGGACTTCATCAAGAATCCTGCTGGCTCTATTCCTCTTGCAGAAGTAGAACCCATCGAGAACATCCTTAAGCGTTTCGCAACCGGCGCAATGAGCTTTGGTTCAATCTCACATGAGGCTCACTCAACACTGGCTGTTGCAATGAACCGCATTGGCGCGAAATCAAACTCAGGTGAAGGTGGTGAAGATCCAGCACGTTTCGAACGCAAAGAAAACGGTGACTGGGAACGTTCAGCAATCAAACAGGTGGCTTCTGGTCGCTTTGGTGTAACGTCTTACTACCTATCTAACGCTGATGAGCTTCAAATCAAGATGGCTCAAGGAGCGAAACCTGGCGAAGGTGGTCAACTACCTGGTGATAAGGTTGATGATTGGATCGGTGCAACACGTCACTCGACTCCGGGCGTAGGTCTTATCTCTCCACCGCCACACCACGATATCTACTCAATCGAAGATTTGGCTCAGCTGATCTACGATCTGAAAAACGCGAACCGTAACGGCCGTGTCAACGTGAAGCTAGTATCAGAAGCTGGCGTAGGTACGATTGCATCGGGTGTAGCAAAAGCGAAAGCTGACGTAGTACTTATCGCAGGTTTTGATGGTGGTACGGGTGCATCTCCGATGTCTTCTATCCGTCACACTGGTCTGCCTTGGGAACTGGGTCTAGCAGAAACGCACCAAACACTACTGAAAAACGGCCTACGTAACCGTATCGTTGTTCAGTCTGATGGTCAGATGAAAACACCACGTGACCTTGCAGTCGCAACGTTACTTGGCGCTGAAGAATGGGGCGTAGCAACAGCTGCTCTAGTTGTTGAAGGCTGTATCATGATGCGTAAGTGTCACAAGAATACATGTCCTGTTGGTATCGCAACACAAAACAAAACTCTTCGTGAGCGTTTCGACGGCCGCGTAGAAGACGTAGTAACGTTCTTCCAATACATGGCTGAAGGTCTACGTGAAGTAATGGCTGAACTTGGCTTCCGCTCTATTGATGAGATGGTTGGTCAATCGCACAAACTTAAAGTTCGTGATGACATCGGTCACTGGAAGTACAAGAACCTAGATCTAACACCAGTACTGCACATTGAGCAGGCTCGTGCAGAAGATGGTATCTACAACCAGACAACACAGAATCATAATCTTGAAGACGTTCTAGACCGTAAGTTGATTCAGGCTGCAATCCCAGCGCTTGAGAAAGGTGAAGCGGTTACCGCTCAGTTCCCTATCATCAACACGGACCGTTCAGCAGGCACGATGCTGTCGAACGAAATCTCGAAGGTTTACAAAGACCAAGGTTTACCACAGCCAATGAACGTTAAGTTCCACGGTAGTGCAGGTCAATCGTTCGGTGCGTTCCTTGCGAAAGGCGTTAAGTTCGAAGTAGAAGGCGACGCGAACGATTACTGGGGTAAAGGTCTGTCTGGCGGTACTTTGGTACTGTACCCAGATGCGAAATCTACTATCGTTGCTGAAGACAACATCGTTGTGGGTAACGTATGTTTCTACGGTGCAACCTCAGGTGAATCTTTCATTCGCGGTATGGCTGGCGAACGTTTCTGTGTTCGTAACTCTGGTGCGAAGGTTGTTGTTGAGGGTGTTGGTGACCACGGTTGTGAATACATGACAGGTGGCGCGGCAATTATCCTTGGCTCAACGGGTCGTAACTTTGCTGCAGGTATGAGTGGCGGTGTCGCTTATGTTTGGGATAAAGCAGGCGACTTCGAAACCAAGCTCAACGCAGAACTTGTAGACCTAGATCCAATTGAACAAGAAGATAAAGATCTTCTACTAGATATGCTAACGAAGCATGTTGAATTCACAGGAAGTGAAGTTGCTCAGTCTTTCCTAGACAACTTTGAAGTAAGTGTCGCATCACTAGTTAAAGTAATGCCACGCGACTACAAAGCAGTTCTTGAGAAGCGTAAAGCTGAAGCACAACAGGCACAAACGGAAGAAGTGGAGGCAGTATAATGGGTAAGCCTACTGGATTTTTAGAACACGGTCGTGAGCTTCCAAAAAAGCTCGACCCGTCAGTTCGAATTGAAGACAACAAAGAGTTCGTACTTAACGAAGAGTTTGGTGAAAAGATCAGTACTCAAGCATCTCGTTGTATGGACTGTGGCGTACCTTTCTGTCACAACGGCTGTCCGATTGGTAACATCATCCCAGAATTCAATGACGCGGTTTATCGTGACAGCTGGGAAGAGGCTTGGAACATTCTAAGCTCTACCAACAACTTCCCTGAGTTTACAGGTCGTGTTTGTCCTGCTCCTTGTGAAAGTGCCTGTGTTCTTGGCATCAACCAAGACCCAATCACTATCTGTAATATCGAGAAAACGATTGTAGAAACTGCGTACCGTGAAGGGTACGCAAAGCCTAAGACACCACGCTCTCGTACAGGTAAAACTGTCGCGGTTATCGGTTCAGGTCCTGCTGGCTTAGCCGCAGCTGAGCAGCTAAACAGCGCTGGTCACTCGGTAACGGTATTTGAACGTGACGAGAAAGTCGGTGGTCTACTTCGCTTCGGTATCCCAGATTTCAAACTGGGTATGGACGTGATTGATCGTAAGATCAACCTAATGGCTGAAGCTGGCGTTGAGTTTAAAGTGAACCAACACATCGGTGTTGATGTTAATGCTCAACAGCTACGCCAAGAATTTGATGTGGTATTGCTAACGGGTGGTTCTACGGTTCCACGTGACTTGCCAATCCCAGGTCGTGAGCTGAAAGGCGTTCACTTTGCCATGGAATTCCTTGGTCAAAATAACCGCCGTGCCAACGACTTAGATCTAAAAACAGAAGAGCTTCACGCTAAAGATAAGCACATTGTGGTTATCGGTGGTGGTGATACGGGGTCTGACTGTGTGGGCACATCAAACCGTCATAAAGCAGCAAGCATTACTCAGGTTGAGATCATGCCGATCCCACCAGAGAAGCGCCCTGCTAATATGCCTTGGCCTCAATACCCAATGATCATGAAAACGACCACTTCTCACGAAGAGGGTTGTGAACGTCATTGGAACATCCTGACTAAAGAGTTCATCTCTGACGATAACGGTAATGTAAC
The DNA here is from genome assembly GCF_041467175.1 of Vibrio sp. 10N.247.310.24. Lineage (NCBI taxonomy): Bacteria > Pseudomonadati > Pseudomonadota > Gammaproteobacteria > Vibrionales > Vibrionaceae > Vibrio > Vibrio sp. 10N.247.310.24. Next base: position 13,378 of record NZ_JBFSUD010000025.1, on the reverse strand, counting down.
CGGACTTCGTATCGCTGACATCGTTTGGCAAGACGCAAAACCAGGCGAACGTCCAGGTTTTGATGAAGTAGCGAACTCTGAACGTGTTATCCCTTGTGACATGGCATTCCTTGCAATGGGCTTCTTACACCCAGAGCCAACAGGCGTGCTTGCTCAGCTAGACATTAAACTGGACGAGCGTGGTAACGTTGCTTCTGAAGGCTTTACGACCAACCAGAAAGGCGTTTTCGCTGCTGGTGATATGCGTACTGGTCAATCTCTGGTTGTACGTTGTATTAATGAAGGTCGTGAATGTGCAATTGCCATTGATGACTTCTTAATGGGTAACTCAAACTTAGAAGCGAAAGCAGATTCACTCATGCTTTCCGCATAATATTTCTCGGGCTAGCGTCGATGACGTTAGCCTAGAGGAAAAGCAACACCCTTCCTAACTTTTATGTTTGGCTAGCACTCGATGCTAGCCTTTTTTCTATCTGGCCTTTAACTCTTTCTCAATCACTCCGGCTGTGCATGTTAAATCTCGTTAACATCTAGCTCTTATATCTCATTGATCTTCATCGACTATTTCAGATTATTACGTGGTTAATCGCGTTTACACATGATAATTAACCATGAACTTGACCTTAAACACAATTAGCTATACGTTGTAAAGCTGATGAAAATAAAACCAATCGGTTTTGTTAACACAACCAATAACGTTTTAGCTAGCTAAAAACAAACTATCAGTTTATATAAGAACAAGTTCATAAAAAATAACAAGTACATGAATAGTTAGTCATTTACTGTCTGGATGACAGCGAAGCAAAAGGGAGAATTGCAATGGCTCTATATGATCCTAGTCTTGAAAAAGACAACTGTGGATTTGGTTTAATAGCGCAAATGGAAGGCCAACCGAGTCATAAGTTGGTGCGAACTGCTATTTCAGCCCTCGATCGCATGACACACCGTGGTGGTATCGCCGCGGATGGTAAAACCGGAGATGGCTGTGGCTTATTGCTACAGAAGCCAGACTCTTATCTCAGAATTATTGCTGAAGAGAATAACTTCAAGCTCGGCAAGCAATACGCTGTCGGCATGATTTTCTTCAGCCAAGATCCAATCAAAGCGCAATCGGCGCAAGACATCGTCAATAAAGAACTCGCTCAAGAGACTTTAACCGTAGCGGGCTGGCGTGTCGTGCCGACCAACACCGACGTATTAGGCCCAATCGCCAAAGATTCTGTTCCCAATATTCAACAAGTGTTTATCTCGGCCCCAGCAGGTTGGCGTGAGCGCGATATTGAACGACGCCTTTATATCGCTCGTCGTCGAATTGAAAAGCAGATCACCGAAGACAAAGATTTTTATATTTGTAGCCTGTCGACTCAAGTCATGGTCTACAAAGGCTTGTGTATGCCCGCCGATCTTCCGCGATTTTACCTCGATCTTGCAGACTTACGTATGGAATCTGCAATATGTCTGTTCCACCAGCGTTTCTCAACTAATACTCAGCCGCGTTGGCCACTGGCTCAACCATTCCGCTATTTGGCACACAATGGTGAGATCAATACCATTGAAGGCAACCGTCAATGGGCTAAAGCTCGCGCCTATAAATTCTCTTCACCGCTGCTGCCCGATTTACAAACTGCCGCACCTTTTGTGAATGAGACAGGATCAGACTCCTCAAGCCTAGACAACATGCTCGATCTATTCCTTGCCGGTGGTATGGATGTATTCCGAGCGATGCGTATGCTTGTACCGCCCGCTTGGCAAAACCACCCAGACATGGATCCAGAGCTTCGTGCCTTTTACGATTTCAACTCCAAGCACATGGAACCGTGGGATGGCCCTGCGGGTATCGTACTGTCTGACGGCCGTTATGCTGCATGTAACCTCGACAGAAACGGATTACGCCCTGCTCGCTATGTGATCACAAAAGACAACCTAATCACCTTGGCATCTGAAGTCGGTATCTGGAATTATGCGCCAGACGAAGTGGCAGAGAAAGGACGTGTTGGCCCTGGTGAATTACTCGTTATTGATACGCGTCGCGGTAAGCTATGGCAGTCGAACGAGATCGACAATGATCTTAAAGGCCGTCACCCATATAAAGAGTGGATGGATAAGAACGTTCACAAATTAACACCGTTTTCCGCACTAGCAGATGACCAAGTCGGTAAGCGTAATTTTGATGATGACACCCTAAAGACCTATCAAAAACAGTTTGCAATGAGCAACGAAGAGTCAGACCAAGTACTGCGTGTACTCGGTGACATGGGACAAGAAGCGGTCGGTTCTATGGGCGACGATACGCCAATGGCAGTGCTGTCTTCTAAAGAGCGCCTAATCACCGACTATTTCCGTCAGAAGTTTGCTCAAGTCACCAACCCACCGATTGATCCTTTGCGTGAAAAACACGTTATGTCTCTGGCAACCAGTATCGGCCAAGAGATGAATGTGTTCTGTGAAACCGATGGGCATGCTTACCGTGTGACGTTTGATTCACCCGTTCTGCTTTATTCTGATATGCAGCAACTTCTGCAATTAAATCAAAAGCATTATGGCCATACGATTCTTAGCATGCACTATGACCCAGCAGAAAAAGATCTCGAACAAGCCATCAACGACTTGTGTGATCGTGCGGTTCAAGATGTACGTGACGGCGCCGTTTTGGTTGTGCTTTCAGACAAAGGTTTAGAGAAAGGTAAGCTACCTGTTCCAGCAGCCATGGCGGTCGGTGCGGTGCAAACTCGACTTGCAGACAACAACCTGCGTTGTGATGCTAACATAGTAGTTGAAACAGCAACCGCACGTGACCCACACCAATTTGCCGTACTGCTTGGCTTCGGCGCAACCGCGGTTTACCCGTATCTCGCTTATGAAGCTCTGGGCAAAATGTTGGAAGAGGGTTCATTAGATAAAGACTATCGCACTGCATTGCAAAATTACCAAAACGGCATCAACAAAGGTCTGTATAAGATCATGTCGAAGATGGGTATATCGACAATTGCTTCGTATCGCTGCTCGCAGTTATTTGAGGCGGTCGGCTTACATACCGATGTCGTTGATTTGTGTTTCCGTGGCGTAACGACTCGTATCCAAGGCGCTAGCTTTAGCGACTTCCAACAAGATATCTATAATCTATCTCGTAAAGCATGGACTAAGCGTAAACCACTGGAACATGGTGGCTTACTCAAATATGTACATGGCGGCGAATACCACGCGTACAACCCAGATGTAGTCAGTACCTTGCAAACCGCCGTAAAGACAGGCGAAACATCAGATTATCAATCTTTTGCGAAGCAAGTTAATGCTCGCCCAGCTGCTATGCTGCGCGACTTAATGAGCCTCAAAAAAGCCGATCAACCTCTACCTCTAGAACAAGTCGAGCCGAGTAGCGATCTCTTTAAACGCTTCGACTCGGCAGCCATGTCGATTGGTGCCTTGAGCCCAGAAGCTCATGAAGCGCTGGCCATGGCGATGAACCGCTTAGGTGGTTATTCCAACTCTGGTGAAGGTGGTGAAGATCCACGACGCTTTGGGACTGATCGCAACTCACGAATTAAACAGATAGCTTCTGGTCGTTTTGGTGTGACGCCACATTACTTAACCAATGCGGATGTTCTACAAATCAAAGTCGCACAAGGTGCGAAACCAGGCGAAGGCGGTCAACTACCGGGTCATAAAGTCACGGCAGAAATCGCTAAGCTGAGATACTCAGTTCAAGGCGTGACTCTGATCTCTCCTCCTCCACATCACGATATTTATTCTATCGAAGATCTGGCGCAGCTGATTTTCGACCTTAAGCAAGTTAACCCTAACGCCTTGGTTTCAGTAAAGTTAGTATCTGAACCGGGTGTAGGCACCATTGCTACGGGTGTAGCGAAAGCTTATGCCGACTTGATTACGATCTCCGGTTACGACGGTGGTACCGCGGCAAGCCCGCTGACTTCAGTGAAATACGCAGGTTGTCCTTGGGAGCTTGGCTTAGCCGAGACTCAACAAGCACTAGTTGCCAACGGACTTCGTCATAAGATCCGTCTGCAAGTCGATGGTGGTTTAAAAACCGGCCTCGACGTCATTAAAGGCGCGATTTTAGGTGCAGAGAGCTTTGGTTTTGGTACCGCACCAATGGTCGCCATGGGTTGTAAGTTCTTAAGAATTTGTCACCTAAATAACTGTGCGACGGGTGTGGCGACTCAAGATGAAACCCTACGTCGTGAATACTTCAAAGGCCTACCAGACATGGTGGTGAACTACTTTACCGGCCTAGCCGATGAAGTTCGCCAGTACCTTGCAGAACTTGGCGTAGAGAAACTTACTGATCTGATTGGTCGTACTGACTTGCTTGAAGCCGTTCAAGGCCTCACTGCGAAACAGAGCAAACTCGATCTCTCTTCAATACTCGAAGCTCCAGTATCTCCAGAAGGTCACCCACTGTTTTGGACTGAGCCAAACGCACCATTTGATAAGGCTCAGCTCAACCAACAGATCCTTGATGATGCAATTGATGCGATTGAGAAACGTCAATCCACCAGCCTTTACTACAACGTGATCAACACCGATCGCTCGATTGGTGCTCGTATCTCTGGTGAAATTGCCAAACGTTACGGTAACCAAGGTATGGCTGGCTCACCAATTAAGTTGTATCTCGATGGTACAGCAGGCCAATCCTTTGCGGTTTGGAACGCCGGAGGCGTAGAGCTATATCTGACAGGCGATGCCAATGACTATGTTGGCAAAGGCATGGCTGGCGGCAAAGTGGTTATCAAGCCGCACCAAGGCACCGCATTTACTTGTAACGAAGCGACCATCATAGGCAACACTTGTCTGTATGGCGCAACCGGAGGCAAGCTATTTGCCGCAGGTACTGCGGGCGAACGATTTGGCGTGCGTAACTCAGGTACCGTTGCTGTGATTGAAGGTGCGGGTGACAACGCCTGTGAATACATGACTGGCGGTATTGTTGCCATTCTTGGCGCAACTGGCGTCAACTTCGGCGCGGGTATGACGGGTGGTTTTGCTTATGTCATGGATAAGAATGAAGACTTCCAAGGCCGTGTGAACAACGAATCGGTCGAAGCGCTTTCTCTGTCTGATCTATTTATCCACCAAGAACATCTACGCGGCCTGATTGCAGAGCACTTAGAAGAGACTGGCTCAGTACACGCTGAAGCTATTCTGGCGAACTTTGATGAATGGATTCCGAAGTTCTACCTAGTGAAGCCAAAGACGGCGGATCTTAACACCTTGCTCGGTCACCAAAGCCGTAGCTCTGCTGAACTTCGTGTTCAAGCGCAATAATTGGAAGGAGCCAATCATGAGCCAGAATGTATACCAATTTATTGATGTGAATCGCGTAGACCCAGCGAAGAAACCAATCAAGATACGTAAGATTGAGTTTGTAGAGATCTACGAACCTTTCACTAAGCAACAAGCCAAAGCGCAAGCTGACCGTTGTTTAGACTGTGGTAACCCTTACTGTGAATGGAAATGTCCAGTTCATAACTACATCCCTCAGTGGCTTAAGCTTGCCAATGAAGGGCGCATTATCGAAGCCGCTGAACTGTCTCACCAAACCAACAGCTTACCTGAGGTGTGTGGACGAGTTTGCCCTCAGGATCGGCTGTGCGAGGGATCTTGTACCCTCAACGATGATTTCGGCGCAGTAACCATCGGCAACATTGAAAAATACATCAATGACAAAGCGTTTGAGATGGGTTGGAAGCCAGACATGTCTCACGTTGAATGGACCGACAAAAAGGTCGCGATCATCGGCGCAGGCCCAGCAGGTCTTGCAGCAGCTGATATCTTAGTTCGAAACGGTGTGAAGGCCGTGGTATTTGACCGCTACCCTGAGATCGGTGGCCTGCTGACGTTTGGTATCCCATCGTTCAAGCTTGAGAAAGGCATCATGGAAAACCGTCGCCGTATCTTTAGTGGTATGGGGGTAGAATTTAAAATGAATACCGAAGTCGGCAAAGACGTTCAACTACAACAACTTGTCGATGATTATGATGCCGTTTTCTTAGGTGTCGGCACCTATAAAAATATGCGTGCTGGATTAGACAACGAAGAAGCTCCGGGCGTTTATGATGCCCTACCATTTCTTGTTTCCAATACCTACAAGGTCATGGAACTGGATAACCCAACGCCATTCATCGACATGAAAGGCAAGAAAGTAGTCGTGCTTGGTGGTGGTGATACTGCAATGGACTGTGTCCGAACGTCGATTCGTCAACACGCTGCTAATGTTGTTTGTGCTTATCGCCGAGATGAAGCGAACATGCCGGGCTCTCGCCGAGAGGTGAAAAATGCGAAAGAGGAAGGCGTGAAGTTCATGTTCAACCTTCAACCATTAGCACTGGAAACCGATTCATCCGGTCATGTGACTGGCGTTAAAGTGATGAAAACAGCCTTGGGTGAACCAGATGAGGCAGGCCGCCGTCGTCCTGAACCGGTTGAAGGCAGTGAGCATGTTCTTGAGGCTGATGCCGTGATCATGGCATTTGGTTTCCAACCTCATGCAATGGAATGGCTAGAACCATTTGGTGTAGAGCTCGACCAATGGGGTCGCATCAAGGCTCCCGGCAAACAAGAGTTTCAATACCAAACCACCAACAGCAAGATATTCGCTGGTGGCGATGCCGTTCGAGGCTCTGACTTAGTGGTAACCGCTATCGATGAAGGCCGTAAAGCCGCAGAAGGGATCTTGGATTACCTAGAAGTGTGATTGGGTTTCCTTTATTACTCAGTTCGTTACTATAAAAAAGGATCCAATGATGGATCCTTTTTTGAATTAGATTCGTTTATCACAAGCATCACGAAAATACGTAAAACAATTACAAATAAGCCAATACCGATAACTACAATTAGAATTAAAAACAAGCCATAGGAAACACTATGAAAAAAGCCGCTCTCCTTTCTCTATCTCTTTTAACTCTAACCGCTTGCAGCCAAGGAATCACGGACATGAAAGACAGAACTTCATCACCTTGTGGAGACAAACCAAACTGCGTTTCAACTCAAGATGACCGTGAACAGCATGCATTGGCCTCGTTTGAGTTATCAGATTCAGCAAAATTAGATGCCATTGAGCAGGTTGCGCTGACCTTACCGGGCGCAAAAACAGCCAGTAAAACGGAAGACTACCTACGTGTTGAATGCACCTCGCGTATCATGCGCTTTGTCGATGACTTAGAGCTTAAGATCACTGATGGCAAACTGATCGTGCGTTCAGAGTCTCGCACTGGCCATTCTGACTTTGGCGTAAACCGAAAACGTGCTGAACAACTTCGTGCTAGCTTGAAAAGCGAAGGCTTAATCAAATAGATAAAAGAATACACAGATAAATCGTCTGTATTCGGATGAGAAGTGCTTCTGGGCAGTCGCTCGACACTTCTCTTCCATGTTACAATTTCGCTCTACTGTTTAAATATTTTTTATTAAGAGACTACACATGAAAATCGGCATCATTGGCGCAATGGAGCAAGAAGTTGCGATCCTAAAAGCAGCAATTTCAGACATTACTGAAGTTAATAAAGGCGGTTGTACCTTTTTCTCTGGTCAGCTAAATGGTGTTGACGTTGTTTTGCTTCAATCAGGCATTGGTAAAGTAGCAGCCGCTGTTGGTACTTCAATCCTGCTAAGTGAATACCAACCAGATGTCGTTCTAAACACTGGCTCTGCTGGCGGTTTTGATTCAACACTGAACCTTGGCGATGTGGTTATCTCTACTGAAGTTCGTCACCACGATGCTGACGTTACAGCTTTCGGTTACGAAATTGGTCAAATGGCAGGTCAACCAGCAGCGTTCAAAGCTGACGACAAACTGATGGCTGTTGCTGAACAAGCTCTAGCACAAATGGAAGATAAGCACGCCGTTCGCGGTCTTATCTGTACTGGCGACGCATTTGTTTGCACAGCAGAACGTCAAGCGTTCATCCGCAAGCACTTCCCATCAGTGGTTGCTGTAGAGATGGAAGCATCGGCTATCGCTCAAGCTTGTCACCAATTCCAAGTACCATTCGTGGTTGTTCGTGCAATCTCTGACGTTGCAGACAAAGAATCACCAATGAGCTTCGAAGAGTTCCTGCCACTAGCAGCACAAAGCTCTTCTGAGATGGTTATCAAGATGGTTGCCCTACTAAAGTAAGCGACTAGACATGCAAACACTGTTTGATCAGGTATTTGCAAATGGCGTGCTCCTTGTAATGTGGGGAGCACTGCTTTTTCATTTAATTTTACCTATCCCCCATGCCGCACATCCCACGACCTTATGGCATAAGTTTGCTGAACTTTTAGCAACCAAGGTTAATAACAATCAAAATTATTCCCAAAGCTTAATCTCAGGCACTTTAGCTTGGGGGTTAATGGTCTTGCCGACTCTGGTTATTCTATTGGCACTGCAGCCACTGGTTTGGCAATCACAACTGTTTGAATTAGCGCTGTTGTTACTCGCTATTGATTGGCGTAACAATGAAAAGTTGGCAAATCAGTTGATCAAAGCACTTGGCCGAGAAGATAAAGCCGCGGCTCGCCAGTTATTGGCTCCGATTGTTAACCGTCAAACTGAATCACTGTCATCACTTGGACTTGGCAAAGCCGCGGCTGAAACTATCATCATGGGTTACGCTCGTAATGTGGTTTGTGTTTTATTCTGGTACGCCATTGGTGGTGGAATCGCCGCGTTAATGTATCGCCTGATTGTTGAGTTAGCGCGTGCATGGTCACCAAGTCGAAAGCGATTTTCTCCATTTGGATCAACGGCAATCAAGATTGTCGCTATCCTAGAATTCATACCAATGCGCTTGTTTGCCTTGATGATTGTATGTGGCGATAAAGCGTCTCACACATTCAAGATGATGCTCGTTCAGAGTCGCTCTTGGCCATTGCCCGGCCCTGCATGGTTGATTACAGCTGTCGGCAACAAGCTTGAGCTGTCACTGGGCGGTCCTGCGATTTACGACAACACCAAAGCTATTCGAGCAAAATTAGGCGGCAGAGTCGCCCCTTCAGCGCTGCACTTGTCTCAAGTTCAAAAACTGCTGTTTGGTCGCATCGCTATCTGGATATTTTTACAAAGCCTAATCTTACTATTTGTTCACCAAGGGATTTAGAGTGAAACCATCAGCACTTGTTACAAGCCTTACTATTTTGTTTTCCAGCTTATGGCTGCCTTTGTCATTTGCAGAAGAAACACTACTGACTTCAGAAAAAGTTCAACCAGCTCAACGTGTGGTTAGCCTTGCTCCTCATGCCACTGAACTCGCATACAGCGCTGGTTTAGGTGATAAGCTTGTTGCGGTGAGTGAGCGAAGTGATTATCCACTACAAGCTGACAAACTAGAGAAAGTGGCGAATTACCAAGGCATCAAGGTTGAGAAGATCATCGCCCTGCAACCTGATCTCATTCTCGCATGGCCAGCTGGAAACCCGCCCAGAGAACTCGCGAAACTGGAGCAATTTGGTTTTAATATTTATTACTCAAAAACCAAGAGCCTAGATAACATCGCGACCAATATTGAGCAACTTAGCCAATTCGCAAGCGATCCAAGTATTGGCGAAAATAACGCTCAACAATACAGAGAGCAGCTCAACGCGTTGAGACTAAAATATAAAGATGCCGGACCCGTAGACTACTTTTATCAGCTCAGTGAGAAGCCGATCATCACTGTTGCTCAAGGGCACTGGCCAAGTGAGGTGTTTGAGTTTTGTGGCGGCCACAATATTTTCGAAGACAGTGCTTCTCCTTATCCTCAAGTTGGTATTGAGCAAGTTGTATTAAGGAAACCGCAAGTGATCTTCACTTCTCAGCATGCAATTGAGAATGGAACCATGTGGCAAACTTGGGAGGACGAGATCCCAGCAGTCGCTCAAAATCAAATTTGGTCACTTAATTCTGACTGGATTAATCGCCCGACGACGAGAACTTTGAAAGCGATCCAACAAGTATGCGATTTCTTCGATAGAGCTAGGCAAAATCACTAACTATTTGCTGCGTTTTTTCGTACAATTCGCCACCGACCTGTCCCTACAATTTCAACCATAAGAGCACCAGTATCATGGACTCCATGCTGCTTTATATTATCGATTTATTTGGCACTGCCATTTTTGCTGTCTCAGGCGTATTTGTCGCTGGCCGTCTTAAGATGGATCCCTTTGGTGTCGCCGTTTTAGGTAGCGTAACCGCGATTGGCGGCGGTACAATTCGTGACATGGCATTGGGTGCAACTCCCGTGTTTTGGATCACCGATACCACCTACCTTTGGGTCATCATCACCACCTGCTTGCTGACCATGATTATAGTAAGACGTCCCAAGCGTCTGGCCTGGTGGATCCTGCCAGTATGTGATGCGATAGGCTTAGCTGTATTTGTTGGCATTGGTGTTGAGAAAGCACTGATTTATCAAGATTCTGCATTGGTTGCTATTATCATGGGTGTGATCACCGGCTGTGGTGGCGGCATTATCCGTGACGTACTTGCTCGTGAAGTCCCAATGATCCTAAGAAGTGAAGTCTACGCAACTGCTTGTATCATTGGCGGCGCCTTCCATACCATGGCAATTACCATGGGGCACGACTCAGAAACTGCCTTTTTAGCCGGTGTGTTTACGACACTATTGATTAGGCTTGGCGCTATTCGCTGGCACTTGTCATTGCCAACCTTCGCTATCAAATAGGCTAGCGTTACAAAATAGAAATGGGCTCCGCAAAGGAGCCTTTTTTAATTCGCTTTCAAATCACTTATCCCCTCTATTTCTATTATTCAAAGATCCCCTCCTTTCCTAACACTCTAGTTAGCTCATTCATTACTATGTTAGTAATCTTTTTTGTTTACTTATCCAATTCACAGGCTATATTAATAAACAAATAACTTTATAAACTAATTTATTTACTAACATTGGTAAAAGGGAGTTCAAGATGAGTATCAATAAAGTAGGCATTGTTTTCTTCTCTAAGAATGGAGCGACCAAGCAAGTCGCTGAGACAATCGCTGAAGGTATTAACACTCAACAACCTGACTCAGCACTGCTCATTGAAGTCCTCTCGTCTGAAATAGTCGAAGGAAGGTATGACAATGACGACAAGCTCAACGCATTAGACAGCTGTGATGCGATTATCTTTGGTGCTCCAACTTACATGGGGTCACCAGCCGCACAGTTTAAAAGCTTTATGGATGCGAGCAGTGATACCTACTGTAAAAAAGCATGGCGAAATAAGCTCGCTGCAGGTTTCACTACTGGTGGTAGCCTGAACGGTGAGCAACAACAAACCTTGTTAAGTTTTTTCACTCTGGCTTGTCAGCATGGCATGGTTTGGGCAGGGCTTGATATCTCAAAGCATATCGATGACTTAGGTTTGAATCGCACCGGTTCTAGTATTGGTTTGGTCGCCAGTGATGATCAGACGGCTGAGAGCACCAATAATCACATCCATAGTAATGATCTTAAAACCGCTTTCTATTTTGGGCAACGCATCGCGAGCCTAGTTAAAAGAACCTAGCTTATTTAATATCTATGAGCTCAGACTAGAGAATGAATGGCGTTTAAGGTAACTTGGTTCAATCATTCCCAACTTTCATGAATATCACTCAATGTTACTCGAAGGAATCGAAACTCTATTGGTGTTGAGCAAAGCAAAGACCATGAGCCGCACCGGCAGTTTGCTTTATATCAGCCAATCAGCGGTCAGCAAACGGATTGCTAATTTAGAAAAGAAGTTAGGTAAGAAACTCATAGAACCGAGTGGCAGACAGATAAAACTGACGCCGGATGCGATCGCACTCATCGAGAGTATTGGCCCCGCATTCAATGAACTTAGAGGGCTTATTTATGAACAGCAAGAGTTGGAAGATACCACTCTCATTACTTTAGATAGCTCTAAGTCTCTGATAGCCGGTTATTTAGGTGAAATGATGGGCCAATTTATCCAGCAAGATAAGTACATCACCATTACCACCAACCACACACCGAGAATCATAGAGCGAGTGCAATCGGGCAAGGCGACTTTGGGGTTGTGTGCTGGCTTATTGCCGCCGCATCATGGGTTGATGACATTCCACCTGTTTGATGAGCCGTTTTACATAGTAAGTAAGTCGCCGTTAACGGAGCTTCCTCCGATGGTCATCACTAACGATATGACCAATCCAGCAAACTCGTACCAGTTATCTGTGCTTGAAAAGTTCGGCATCAAACCCTTGATGGAGATGGATGCCTACACCGCAGCAGCCCAGCTAGCGTTGGGAGGAACGGGGCCGGCTTTGATCCCGCTCTCTATCGTAAAGACACTCAATATTGAGCCTCAATACCTGTTTAGCTTTCCCGAATTGCAAGGATTGATTAGACCGATTCATATCTGTGTAAGGCCAAATAGCTATCAGTCTCCACGGGTTAAAATACTGATAGAATCCATTGTTGATGCTGTTCCCAAAGCAGTTTAGACGCCATTAACATCGACATCACGATCACAAGAGGGCGAATCCATTTCTGCCCTTTTGTCACCACTACTTTAGCGCCAAGTTGAGCGCCCATAAAGCCACCAACTGCCATCACTAATCCCAACTCCCAAATTGGCAAGCCAGCCAAAATAAAGAAGATCAATGCGGCTATATTCGATGTGAAGTTAAGAACCTTAGTACGTGCCGTTGCATCCACTAAAGAGAAATGGCCGATAGCGACAAAACAAACGGTGAAAATAGAACCTGTTCCTGGGCCAAAAAAGCCATCGTAGAAGCCAACACCGCCACCAATACACAAAGCAAACATCGCCTCAGAGATCTTCTGCTTTCCTTCAGACGCTCTAGTTTGGGGTGCTAACAGGAAATAAAGAGAGATAGCGATAAGCAGCAGCGGTATCACGCTAGTCAGTAAACTCGCATCAATGTGCTGGACTAACTCGGCGCCAATTGCAGAGCCAATAAAAGTACAAAAGATCGCGAGGCGCATCTCTTTAATACTAACGATACCGTTGCGAACGAAATACCAACTGGCAGAGAAGCTGCCAAATGAGCTTTGAAGTTTGTTGGTTGCCAGTGCTTGCGTTGGTGGCACTCCGGCCGCTAGCAATGCAGGTAGAGTCAACAATCCACCGCCGCCAGCCATTGCATCAATAAAGCCTGCCGCCGTTGCAACAACAAACAAGATAGCCAATATTTCTAGAGTGATTTCCATATACCCAACGCCTTAAATTCTCGTGTAGCGACAACTTACCACCGTGAGCAAACAATCAACAACGAAACACAAGATTGTAACCTATTCCAAATTTTCATCATTTAGCCATTACCAGATTTTCACCATTTACCGACACCAGATGACAGACATAAAAAAGCCCACTCCGAAGAGTTAACACTGATCATTTAAGCATTTTCCTGATCAGTTGAACGATCCTACAGATGGTT